>NZ_JBHWJL010000591.1:0-1015 GCF_042731495.1 Streptomyces sp. NPDC059853 | reverse complement strand
CCCACCCCCGTCCCGCCCCGCTCGGCCCGCCCTCCCTCTCGCCGCACGACCAGCGGGCGGCCGAGGAGAAGCACCGGGCGGCCTCGGCCGGACGGGACCGGGCGCTGGCGGCACTGGCCGGGCTGCGCGAGGCCCACGCCGCCGCCGACGCGGCGGCCGGTGCGGAGCCGGCGGAGGCGCTGGCCGAGCGGCTGGCCGGTCTGGAACGGGACCAGCAGGCCGATCTGGCCGCCGCCGGGGACGCCGCCCCGGCACGCGAGGAGCTGGCCGCCGCTGAGCGGCGGCACGCCGAACAGCAGGCGGTACGCGAGGACATCGAACGGCGGGTGGCCGCCCGCGCCGGGCAGGCGCGGTCGCTGCGGGCCGAGCACGAGGGGCTGCGGGCCGAGATCCGCGCCGCCCGGGGGGAGGCGGAGTCGGTGGCGGCGCGTGCCGCCGAACTCGCCGGGCTGGCCGGCCGGCTGGCGACGGCCGCTGAGGCGGTCCGCACGGCGGAGGCGAGCGCGGCCCGGGAACGGGAAGCCGAGGAGGCCGTCGCGGACGCGGCCCGCCGGGCGGGTTTCGCCACCCCGGAGGCCGCCTCCGCGGCCCAGCGGTCCGCAGACCGGCGGCGGGAGGCGGAACGCCGCCTGGAGCACTGGCGCGCGGAGGCGGCGGCGATCGACGCACTCCTCGCCGCGGCCGAGGCCGAGGCCGGGGCGGATGCTGGGGGCGGCGGAGACCGGGAACGCACGCGAGTTCCGCAGCCCCGGGACCGTACGGCCCCGGCCGGGGAGGGTACGTCGGCGGGCGGGCGGGACCAGCGTCGGCCACTCCCGCCCGACGGGGTTCCGGGTCCGGGCGGGAGCGGAGCGGTGCCCGGCGCACGCCGGGAACTCCCCGGCCGGGAAGGCGAGGACACGGCCACGGGTACGCACGCGGCCACGGGCCCCGCCCACCGGCGGACGGGCGAGCCGTGGTCCGGTGACCGCGGCGTCGCGTCCGGACCGTCGTCGGTCCCTTCCTCGCCCTTCAC
>NZ_JBHWJL010000590.1:0-1020 GCF_042731495.1 Streptomyces sp. NPDC059853 | reverse complement strand
AGACCTCCGTGCGGTGAAGACTCGACACCTCCACCACACCGGAGGTCTTCGCCTTTGATCAACCCCTGACCACTGTCAACAACGCTCGTGATCAATACACCTAGCCCATGCTGCCGATGCCGTCGCCGTCCTCCGGCGGCCCCTCCTCGCTCTCCTCGTCGGTCTCCTCGACGAGCACCGGCGAGCCGTGGTGCGACCACAGCTTCCACTCGCCGTCACCGCCCTCGGTGCGGCGGAAGAGATTGGTGGCCACCACCAGGCCGCCCACCAGCGGCCCGGCGCTGCCGTCCTCCTCGGCGGGGCCTCCGCTGAGGATGTTCTCGGTGCAGGTCACCAGCGCGGTGTCGCCCAGCACGGAGACCTCGACATCGGTGAGGAAGAACTGGATGTACTCGGAGTTCGCCATGATCAGCGCGTAGGAGCGCAGGACCTCGCCCCGGCCGGAGATCACCGGCCAGCCCGGATGGATCACGCTGATGTCCTCGGCGTCGATCCAGCGGTCCGCCATGGCGTCGAGATCGCCCTGCTCCAGCGCGTCGTACAGCGCGGTGTTGGCGGCTTCCACCGCTTCGATGTCCGTCCGGGTACCACTCATGTATGGGCCGTATCCCCTTCCGCTCGCGTCGGCGCCGCGTCTTCGACGGCCTGGGCCACCCGGACCGCGTCCGCGCTGGCTCGTACCTCGTGTACCCGCACCGCCCAGGCCCCCACACGGGCCGCGAGCGCCGAGATGGCGGCGGTCGCGTGATCCCGCTCGGCGGCCGGCGGCGGGGTGCCGGTGCCGCCCGCCAGGACCCGGCCGAGGAACCGTTTGCGGGAGGCCGCCACCAGCAGGGGCCGCCCCACCGCGTGGCGCAGCCGGTCGAGACCGGCCACCAGGGCCAGGTCGTGCCCCGCGTCCTTGGCGAAGCCGAGGCCGGGATCGGCGATGATACGGGCCGGGTCGATGCCCCCGGCGACGGCGCGCTCGATGGAGGCGCGCAGTTCGGCGACGACCTCGCCGACCACGTCCGTGTACAC
>NZ_JBHWJL010000589.1:0-1024 GCF_042731495.1 Streptomyces sp. NPDC059853 | reverse complement strand
GCCGGCTGGCGGGGTCCTCCCGGACAGGGCGCCGGAGGGGGCCGGCCCCGCCACGGAGCCCCGCCCGGGCGGGGCGGCCGGGGCGACGGGCGGGCGCGGCGAGGAAGGCCGGAGCGGAGACGGCGCCGGTGAGGCGGCCGGGACCCGATCCGTGCGGGCGGCGACGAGCGCGGTCGCGGCGGACTCCGCCGGTGCGCCGGTGCCCGGTTCCGCTCCGGAGCAGGGCGGTGCCGCCGGGACGGCGAACCGGGCGCGGGGCGCGCAGCGCGGGGCGCGGGGCGGTGCCGCTGGGACGCCGGTCACCGTTGGGGCCGGAGACCGGGCGGCTGCCGGTACGGGAGCCACCGGCCAGGGCACCACGCACGGGTCGACGGAGGAGACGGAGCGGGGGAACGGGGGCGACGGCGCTTCGCGCCCGGCCGGTACCGGACTGGCCGGGCTGGTGTCGGCCCGGGCCATGACGGCCGGAGCCGGCGGCCAGCAGGATCCGCCGGCTGCGCCGGTCGGCGGCCGGTCCCGTGCCCGGGGCACGGAGCCCACGGCACCGGTCGGTGCCGCCGATCGTCCGGTGCCCGGCACGGCCACGGCTTCCGGCGGGGTCGCCGGTGCGGTCGCCCGGGACCCGCGAGCAACAGGGCGGACGCAGAGGGCGGTACCCCGCACCGGGAGCAGGAGCACGAGCCCGGTCGGGCCCGCGGCCGTATCGGACCACGCCGTGACGGCGGGGGTGGTGTCGGTCGGCGGGGTGGCCCGGCACCGGGGTGGCCCGGCGGTGTTCCGTGTGGTGCGGGTCGCCCCGGCCGAGTCCCCGGGGACAGCGGCACCCGTGGCGAGCGAGAACCCGCCCGGGGGGACAACGGCGCGCCGTCCCGGCTCTCCCGACTCCCCAGCACCCCCGGCTGATCAGCCCGCGCCCGGCGATCGGCGGGCCGCGCCGAGGGGCGAGGACGCCGCTCCGGCGCGTCCCGCCGCGCCGGGCGACGGCGAGCGGTCGGCGTCCGGGCGCCACCTGGCGGGCGTGTTC
>NZ_JBHWJL010000588.1:0-1028 GCF_042731495.1 Streptomyces sp. NPDC059853 | reverse complement strand
GTGCACCAATGTGGCGGTGGTCCTCGACTGGTCCAAGTACTGCCACCGTCTGGTCTCCGTGGACGCCGAGGCCCGTACCTGCGTGGTGGAACCGGGCATCGCCCTCGACGAACTCAACCGGCGGCTGGAGCCGTACGGGCTGAAGTTCGGTCCCAAGCCGGCCACCCACACGCACTGCACCCTCGGCGGCATGATCGGCAACAAATCCTGCGGTGCCTCCGCCCAGCGCTACGGCAAGACGGTCGACAACGTGCGCCGGCTGGAGGTCCTCACCTACGGCGGCTGCCGGCTGTGGGCCGGGCCCGTCGACGACAGCCGGTACGCGCGGATCCTGGCCGAAGGCGGCGAGGTGGCCCGGCTGCACCGGGGCGCCCGCGAACTGGCCGAGCGGTACGCGGACGACATCCGGGCCGGCTTCCCCGAGATCCCGCGCCGGGTCTCCGGCTACAACCTCGACTCGCTGCTGCCCGAGAAGGGCTTCGACCTGGCCCGCGCGCTCGTCGGCAGCGAATCCACTCTCGTGACCGTGCTGCGCGCCGAACTCGACCTGGTCCCCATCGAGGCTGCCGACGCCCTGGTGGTCCTGGGCTACCCGGACATCTGCGCGGCGGCCGACGACGTGCCGCGGCTGCTCGAACACTGCCGGCCGCTGCAACTGGAGGCGCTGGACGACCGGATGGCCCAGCTCATGCGCGAGGAGCGGGTGCACACCGAGTCGCTGTCCCTGCTCCCGGCCGGCGGGAGCTGGCTGTTCGTCCAGCTGGGCGGCGACAGCAAGGAGGACGCCGACGCCCAGGCGGACGCCCTGCTCGCCGGGCTCGGCCTCTCCGCCGACGACCCGAGGGTGGCGATCTCCGACGACACCGACCGGGAACAGCGCTTCCTCCAGGCCCGGGAGGCGGGTCTCGGCGTGACCGCCCGGCCGCCGGACGGCCGCGAGACCTGGGAGGGCTGGGAGGACTCCGCCGTCGCCCCCGAGCGGCTCGGCGACTATCTGCGGGACCTCAAGGCCCTGTTCGCCGAGTTCG
>NZ_JBHWJL010000587.1:0-1033 GCF_042731495.1 Streptomyces sp. NPDC059853 | reverse complement strand
GTGTCCGGGGCCGCACCGGGCGCGGGCGCCGGCCGCCACAGGGTCAGCGGGGTGCGGACCGCCCGCGCCGCCGCGGCGCGCGGCGGGCGCAGCACCAGCAGGATGACGCCGAGGAAGAAGGCCACCACCAGACCGTCCATCCAGTAGTGGTGACCGGTGGCCACCACCGCCGTGACGGTGATGAACGGATGGGCCAGCCACAGCCACCGCCACCGGCCGCGGGTGGCCACGATCAGTCCCACCGCGATCACGATCGACCAGCCCACGTGCAGGGAGGGCATCGCGGCGAACTGGTTGGCCAGCGAGTTCGGGTCGGGCTTGCTCGCGTACACCGAGGGGCCGAACACCGCGCTGGTGTCCACCAGGCCGGTGACCTTGTACAGCCGCGGCGGCGCCAGCGGCACCAGCAGGTGCAGGACGAGACCGGCGCCGGTCAGCCACACCAGCACCCAGCGGATCCACACGTAGAAGCCGGGACGGCGGAAGTACATCCAGGCGATGAAGGCGACGGTGGCCGGGAAGTGGACCGTGGCGTAGTAGATGTTGATGGCCCGGATCACCGGCTCGAAGTGCATCATCACCTCCTGCACCCACGCCTCGCTGGGCATCCGCACGGCCCGCTCGAAGTCCCAGATCAGCTCCGCGTTGCGGTACGCCTCGCCGAACTGGCCGTTGGCCGCGCGTCTGCCGAGCTTGTACCCGGCATAGAGCACGGTCAGGAGCAGCAGCTCCCGGATCAGCGGCGGGCGCGGGGCGGGCTCGGACGGCTCTCGCTTCCACGCGCCGGCCGCGCGCTTGAGCACCTGGGTACTGCTTCGCATGGGGCGGTCCCGACGGGAGAAGTGACGAAAGGTGGGTCGCTCGGATGGCTCCGGGACGGGCAGTCTAGGTGTTCCGTACCGGCCGCCCGGCCGGCCGGGGAGGGCGGCGGGCCCCGACTTTGTCCGCAGACAGGAAAAAGACGGGCTGAATTTCGCCGGACTTCTTCCCGTGGGGCGGGCGCGCTGTTACGTTCCCCACCGAAGCCCGGGCG
>NZ_JBHWJL010000586.1:0-1035 GCF_042731495.1 Streptomyces sp. NPDC059853 | reverse complement strand
ACCATGACCTCGTCCTCCAGGACGTAGTAGCCGTGGTCGATGCGGTCGCAGCCGAGCAGGTCCAGGCAGGTCGCGGTGTTGATGGCCACCGGCGCGTGCTCGGAGGAGTGCGCGGTGCGGCGCAGCCCCGCGTCGCCCGCGAGCCGGTACGCCTCGGCGAACCGCTCCGGCGGACCGGCCAGTTCGAGGTTGACCAGCCCGATCCCGGCGAGGTACTCGTGCGGCCGTGCCACGACCCGGCGCACGAACTCCAGCGCCTGCTCGGCGCTGTGGCTGCGGTCGATCGAGGCGATGAGCCGGCCGGTCATGCCGAAGTCGCGCTCCGCCATCCGGATGCCGTCCGCACAGGCGTCCACCAGACCGTGGAAGCCGAGCGAGGCCAGCTGCGGCGGCACGTCGTCGATCTGGAGTTCCAGATGACGGGTGGCGCTCTCGTGCGCGGCGGCGAACGCCTCGTAGGTGATCCGGGTGATGTCGTCGGCGCTGCGCAGGGCGGCGTTGACCCACTCGCTGGCCTGGAACAGCGAGTAGGGCCGCTCCGGCTCGTCGGGGCCCTGCCCCTGCGGCACCGGGATGCGGGTGTGCCGGTAGAGGGCGGGGTCCGGCGGCAGGGAGTTGATGTCCCGCCAGATGGTCTCCGGCTCGTCCGGCAGGTCGAGACCGGCCGCCCGGGCGAGTTCGGCGAAGGTCGCGGCGGACACGGTGCCGATCAGATGGCAGTGCAGATCCGTCTTCGGCATCCGGGCCACGTACGCGGCGACGCGCTCGGCCCGGCTCGCGTCGGGGCCGGGGGTACCGGGCTGCGCGCTGGTGTGGGTGGTGGTGGTGTCGGTCATCGCTTACTTCCCCGAGACTTCCCGCGCGAAGCGGTCGACCCAGTCGGCGCGGTTGGCCGTGATCTCCTCCGGGGAGAGCGTCTGGTAGCCCATCTCGACCGGGTCACCGGCGTTCTCGCCCATCAGTCCGGTGAAGGACGGGGCGGCGGTCACATCCGGCCGCACCGGGAGGTCGGTGGCGATGGACGCCTCCTGGGCC
>NZ_JBHWJL010000585.1:0-1037 GCF_042731495.1 Streptomyces sp. NPDC059853 | reverse complement strand
GAACTGGGCACCGAGGCGTGCGACCGCCTCGGCTACCTCGGCCGGCACGCCACCGAGGAGGAGACCGTGACCGCGCTGCGCGACGGCGAGATCCCGCAGGCGGCCGCCGCGATCACCCATCTGTGCCCCGAGTACGGGGACCTGCTCGACCGCGCGGAAGACGAAGAGGAGACGGCCGGCCGATGAGGAAACTGCCCATCGTCGTGGTGATCCCGACGAAGAACGAGGCGGAGAACATCACCTCCACGGTGCGCTCCGTCATCCACCACTTCGAGGCGGTGGTCGTCGTGGACTCCGACAGCACGGACGCCACCCGCAAGCTGGCCAGGGCGGCCGGCGCCGAGGTCGTCCCGTACACCTGGAACGGCGCGTACCCGAAGAAGAAGCAGTGGTGTCTGGACCAGGTGCGCACCGGCACCGACTGGGTGTTCTTCCTCGACGGGGACGAGACGCCCAGCCCCGAACTGCTCGCCGAACTGCGGCGGATCTTCTTCGACGGGCGGCCGGTGAAACCGGCGGCGTTCGACATACCCCTCGGGTACTGGTTCGGCGGCCGGCGGCTGCGGCACGGCTACACCATCGTGAAGCGCGCCCTGCTGGACCGCACCCGGGCCCGCTTCCCCGAGCCGGACGATCTGGACGCGCCCGGGATGGGCGAACAGGAGGGCCACTACCAGCCGCTGGCCCACCCCGCCCACCGGCTGCGGGCCCCGATCGAACACCGCGATCTGGACCCGGTGGCCACCTGGTTCGACCGGCACAACCGGTACTCGGACTGGGAGGCGTGGCTGGAGCTGAACCCGGAGGTGCGCGAGCAGATCCGGGCGGCGAAGACCCGGCAGGGACAGCTCTTCCACCGGGCGCCCTTCAAGCCGCTGGTGTCGTTCGGCTACGCCTATCTCTACAAGCGCGGCTTCCTGGACGGCAGGGCCGGGCTCGACTACGCGCTGGCGATGAGCTTCTACCGCTGGCAGATCGGGGTGAAGGCGCGGGAGCTGGCGGCGTCCCGGCGCTAACGGAACCGGACCGGGCCCCGG
>NZ_JBHWJL010000584.1:0-1041 GCF_042731495.1 Streptomyces sp. NPDC059853 | reverse complement strand
GAACGTGGGTGAGAGCGACCGCGCGCACCGCCCTGGCCTTCCCTCGTCGCGAGGGAAGAGCGCCGGCGGGCGGCCGGGCCACACCCCATGGCTGGTTCACCGCCTGCCGCGGCGGCGTGGCCCGCGCCGGCCCGGTCCTCCGGGGCCGGTCGTGACGGCGGTGCTCACGGCGTCGTGACGGCCGGCCGCGCAGCGCGGGACCTGGAACACCGGGCCGTCAGGGGGACACGCTCCGGCCCCCGTCGGCGGCAGCGAGGCGGGCGAGCAGCTCCGGATGGTCCGCCAGGCCCTTCTCGGCCGCCGACCTGATCACGGACTCCATGAACGCGCGGTCCACGCGATCCCAGTCGATCGGGCCGAGCGGCGGCTGCGGGTCGTACTCGATGGCGGCCTGGATCATCCGGGCGGCATCCTCGCCCACCAGTTCGGCGACCAGGTGCAGGGCCATGTCGATGCCCGCCGCCACTCCGGCGGCCGTGAGCACGCGCCCGTCCGCGACCCAGCGCCGGGACACGGGTGTCGCGCCGAAGGCGCGCAGGATCGGCATCGCAGCCCAGTGGGTGACCGCCTCACGGCCCTCAAGCAGACCGGCGGCCCCGAGGATCAGCGAGCCGGTGCAGACCGAGCCCACCACCTCGGCGCCGCGGGCCGCCTGCCGGACGTAGCCGGTCAGCTGTTCGTCCGCGAGGGCGGCGAAGGTCGGGGCACCGCCGCCCGGGACGATCAGGCCGTACGGCGCGGGCACCTGCTCGAAGGTGTGGGAGGCGGTTACGGACACCGGGCTGTCCGTCGGCAGCGGCCGGCGGGCCGCCGCCACCGTGACGGCCTCGAAGCCGAGCCCGAGTTCCTGCAAGCCGCTGACGACCTGGAGCGGCCCGACGAAGTCGAGGGCGGTCAGGCCGGGGTAGAGCACGAACGCGATGGTCTTGGTCGTTGTCATGCCAGCAGCTTCGCCGGGGTGAGCTGCCGTCGCGCGGACCGTGTCTGGAATCCTGTGATCCCTGTCTTCCGGACGCCAGGAGTCGCTGATGCGCCGTGTGG
>NZ_JBHWJL010000583.1:0-1060 GCF_042731495.1 Streptomyces sp. NPDC059853 | reverse complement strand
CCCGGAGACCGCCGCGTTCCGGTAAATCCCGGACCCGGACCCATCCGGGCGGCGAGCGGCGACGAATGACGGGTGGCACCCGCGCAGCGGCGCGGGTGCCACCCGTTCCGTCCGCCGACCACCGGAGACCCCTCCATGGAGCCCGTGCCCACCGACCTGCCCGCCCCGGGCACGCCCGCACCCGATCTGGGCGCCCTGCTCGTCCTGGTCGCGCGGGGCGACCAGGACGCGTTCGGCGCCGTGTACGACCGGGTCGCCGGGCCCGTACTCGGCCTGGTGCGCAGCGTGCTGCGCGACCCCGCGCAGTCCGAGGAGGTCGCGCAGGAGGTGCTGTTCGAGGTCTGGCGCCGCGCCGCCGCCTTCTCCCCCGAGCGCGGGTCCGCGACAGCCTGGATCATGACGATGGCGCACCGCAGGGCGGTGGACCGGGTGCGCTCCGCACAGGCGGCCACCGACCGCGAGCACCGGGCGGCGCTGCTGGAGCACACCCCCGACTACGACGAGGTCACCGAACGGGTGGAGGCACGGCTGGAACGGGAGCAGGTGCGCCGCTGCATGGGCGGGCTCACCGAACGGCAGCGGCAGTCGGTGACCCTCGCCTACTACCGGGGCCTGACCTACCGCGAAGTGGCCGAGGTGCTGGCGCTGCCGCTGGGCACGGTGAAGACACGGCTGCGCGACGGACTGATCCGGCTGCGGGACTGCCTGGGAGTGACGGCATGAGTGTCGAGGACGTACACACCCTCAGCGGGGCCTACGCGCTGGACGCGCTGCCCGCCCCGGAACGCGAGGAGTTCGAGCGGCACCTGGAGCGCTGCGAGCCGTGCGCCCGGGAGGTGCGCGAGCTGGCCGCGACCGCGGCGCGGCTGGCCGGCGCGGTGGCGCTCACCCCGCCGCCCGGGATGCGCGACCGGGTGATGCGGCGGATCGCCACCGTACGGCAGGACCCGCCGCCCGGCGCGTCCGGCGGGCTGCGCCGCCGCACCCGGCGGATGCTGCCGGGCCTGGCGCTGGCCGCCACGCTGGCGGCGGCCGTGCTGGGCGGCACCACCGTGTGGCC
>NZ_JBHWJL010000582.1:0-1065 GCF_042731495.1 Streptomyces sp. NPDC059853 | reverse complement strand
CCGGTACCGGCGGCCCCGCCCGGCTGGGCCATACCGGCCCTCGGCGCGCTCACCGAACCCGGTCACGGCACGGGCCCCGGTGATCCCGCGTGAGGGCGCCGGCCGATCCGGTGCGGGTGCTGATGCACCGGCACCGCGCACTGTGCGAACGGGCCACCGACCCGCTGGAGATCGCCGCCGCGCTGGAGGCGCACGGCGTCACCGACAGCACGGCGGCCCGGTTCCGGCACCGCGATGTGTTCTCCCTGGCAGAGGAGCTGTATGCCCGTACCCCACGCCCCGGTGAGGACACCACGGGGCCCGCCCGCGCCCCCGGCACCCCGTCGGCGCGCCCCCCGCTCGCGACCCCCGGCACCGCACGGCACCGGGCGCCCGCGCGCCGCCGCCGGTTACCCCGCCGGCCGCTGACCCCCCTCCCCGCCGCGCTGGTCTCGGCGGGCATGGCGGTCCCCGGCGCGCCCCAGGCCGCGCTCACCGCGGCGGCCGTGCTGGCCGGCGGCGCGCTGCTGTACCGGCCGGGCCGTGCCCGGATCGCCGCGCTGTGCGTCCTCCCCCTGGTCGCGCTGCTCTGGTACCGCGCCGGCCCCGCGGCGCTGCTGGCGCCCGCGGTCGCGGTCGTCCCGGCCGTCTGGTGCCGCGACTGGTTCGCGGCCCGCTCCCGGCGCCGGCTGGCCGGCAGCCGCAGCCTGCGGGAGTTCGCGGGCGGCGCCCGGGCGCTGCTGGCCGGCTCGCTGCTGCTGTTCACCGCGGGGCTCGCCGCCACCCAGGCCGCCCTGTGGCCGCTGCTCCCCCCGGCGGCGGCCGGCTGGGCGGTGACCGCTCAGACCACGGCCCTGGGCGTGCTGCTCTTCGAGTCCGTCCTGCTGGCCGCGCACGGCTTCCACCGCGCGGCGGCGGCCGGCCCCGCGGCGGCGGCCGTCCTCCATCTGCTGCTCGTCGCACTGCCGGGCGCCCCGCCCGTGCTGCACGCCGCCGCCAGCGGCGCGGCGGCGGCCGCCCTGCTCGTCCCGGCCTCCCGCGCCCTCGCGGGAGCCTCCGCCCACCTGGGGGGTGGCTGATGGATCC
>NZ_JBHWJL010000581.1:0-1067 GCF_042731495.1 Streptomyces sp. NPDC059853 | reverse complement strand
TATGTGTCATAGAACTTCTCGGCGTGCTACGCGCCGGGGCCGAGACAGGTCTCGGAGGCGCTGCGCTGGGCGTGAGGGTCAGGCGCTCAGACCGTCGAGCGGCAGGGGTGGCTGCGCACGATCAGCGGCCTCCTGCGCACGCTCCTGGCGTGCTCGGTACGCGCGGCGCTTCACGGTCGAGACGTCCAACCGGAAGTGCTTGGCGGCTTCCGTCCAGGAGTGCCCCTCGTCGTCGTGGAACGCGCGGATGGCCTCACGCTCGTCGGCCATCTCCTGGAGCCACTCGGCACGAGTGCGCGAGGTCCAACGGCGCACAGACCGGGGGCTGAGACCAGTAATTTCGGCAGCTTCCTTGATCGTTCGCCCGTTGCGGGGAAAGCGCGGCTTATCGCTCATTGAGGGCCTCCAACTTCTGATCCCGGGCTTCTGATCGAGCAAGGCCGCTCTTGCGTCCGCGTGCGGCTTGGATGGTCGAGAACGTGGCTTCGTAGACGGCGGGGCCGTCGGCCCACATGCGGGATTGGGTGGTGATCCAGCGGTGGATGCTGGCGGCGATTGCACGTGCCTCCGAGGCGGGGAGTGGTTCGGGGAACTCGGCGTTGAGTTCGTGGACGTGTGCGCTGATCGCCTCGTGCAGACCCTGTGAGTCGAACCAGTGGTTGCGGATCTCCCGGTAGGCCCAGGTGCGTGCGGTCTCGAAGATCGAGCAGTTCCGCCCCAGCCCGACGGTGTTGCGGCGCTTGGTGCGCTTCCAGGAGGCCGGCGGCAGGTAACCGGCCTCATCCAGGTGGCCGGCCAGTTCCTCGAGGCTGTAGAGCCGGTCGCCGGAACACCACAGCGCGTCCCAGTCGTCGTGGGCGGGATTCTTGGTCATCAGCCCGCTGTAGCCCGTGTCGCCGTCCACGGAGCGGCGCAGTCCCTCGGTCACCGCCGCGGCGTAGGCCAGCGGTTTGCGTCGGCCGTATTCGGTGCGGGTGACCGGCTCGGAGAGCGCCCAGACGGCGTGTGCGTGGCCGTTGGTCGGGTTCTCGACCACAGCGTTGGGCCACCACGCCTGACGGTGCCAC
>NZ_JBHWJL010000580.1:0-1069 GCF_042731495.1 Streptomyces sp. NPDC059853 | reverse complement strand
GCCGCTGAACACCGAGGAGGTCATGACGCAGGCCGGCGCCGGTGTGGACGACCTGACCGCCGTCTTCCGGCGCCCGCACCCGCCGACCGGGGGCTGCGGACGGCCGGGGGCTGAGCCGGGTCACCGGCCGCAGGCCGCCGCCAGGGCCGCCCGGGCGAGGGTGTCCGCCTGCCGGAAGAGCGCCGCACCGGCGCCGGCCCGGGCGCCGATCGCGGTGTTCCACTCGACGCCCTCCACCGGGATGCCGCAGGCGAACAGATCGGGCTGCGCCACGCCGTCCGCGCCGCACACCCGCCCGGTGGCCGGGTCCACGTCCAGCGCGCCGCTCGGCTCCGCCCCGCCCGGCCGGTGGGCGCGGCCCAGACCGGTGGCGAGCAGCGAGGCGAGCAACGGGCTGCCGGTGGTGGCCAGATCGGGGCCGGGCAGCCAGGCGTCCAGCAGCGCGCGGGTACGGACCGGGCGGCCCGTGACCGTGGCCGACCGCCCGGTGAACGCTCCGGCGGCCTCGTCCGTGCCCACGGTCAGCCCGGCTCCGGCGAACTCCACCACGCCCGCCTCGTGCAGGGCCAGGAGTTCGGCGGTCCTGGAGGCGGGCGGGCCGCTGGCGGTGTGCGCGCCGTACGCCCGGAACCAGCGCAGGTCCCGGACGCCGCGCGCGTTCAGCACCCCGGCCACCGCCAGCTTCCGCACCTGGGCCTTGGTCGCCGCGATGGCCGCCGCCGCCGCTTTCAGCGGGCTGTGCTCCGGATCCCGGGCGGCGGCCAGGTCGGCGCGCAGGAAGCCGCGCATCCAGTCGCCCAGCGCGCCCCGGTCCGGCACCGTGACACCGGCCAGCGGCCGGTCGAGTTCCGCGGGGTCGAAGCGGTCGGCCGGGTCGGGGAACGCCTCCGCCAGCAGCGCCGCCCACCGCGGCGAACCGTGGGGGACGGCCGCGTACCGCTCCAGGAACCGCTCGGCCGGCAGCCGGCACCGCTCCGGGCGCAGCCGCAGCGCCGTGGTGTACCAGGCGGCCCCGGCCCCGCTGTCCGCCGTCTTCCCGGCGCTGGCCCGCATGGTGGGCCGGGCGGGT
>NZ_JBHWJL010000579.1:0-1072 GCF_042731495.1 Streptomyces sp. NPDC059853 | reverse complement strand
GCGTAGTACCGTACGGTTCCCCCGTGGACGAGGACGCGTGGGCGGAAGTCGGGCGGCTGACGGCCTGGCTGGACGAGCGGGACGGGCAGCCGCCGGACGTCCGGCGGCTGTTGCGGGTGCTGAAGATCGCCGAGGAGGCCGGTGAGGTCGCCCAGGCGGTGAACGGGGCACTGGGGGCCAACCCGCGCAAGGGGTTCAGTCACGACTGGGCGGACGTCCACGCCGAGTTGTGCGACGTGATCATCACCTGCATGGTCGCCCTGTCCTCCTTCACGCCCGACGCCCGGCAGGTCTTCGAGGAGCATCTGCGCCGCGTGGCCGCCCGGTCCCTGCCGCCCGCGGCCGCCGGCTGACCGGCCGGGACCGCGCGGCGGCTCACCAGATGTCGCCGTCGCGCCAGTCGCAGACCAGTTCGCCCGTCACGTCCAGCGGGACCTGGCCGGGCAGGATGTGGACCGTGCCGTCCCACTCCTCGGTGCGGGCGATGCCCATCGGGGTCAGCGCCCAGGTGCGGCCCTGCCACTGCTGCCAGCCGCGGTCCTGCCAGTACGGCGCCGTCCCGGGCCGGGCGGACAGCGCGCCGAGGTCGTACGCCGCCGCGATCACCCGCTCCAGGACGCCCGTCACGGTGCGGCCGTGGCCCCGGCCCCGGTGGTCGGGGTGCACGCCCAGCGCCTCGATGTAGCCGGTACGCAGCGCCCGTCCGGCGTGGATGAGGCGGCGTTGCACCACCGCGCCGTGCGCGATCAGCCGGTCGCCGTCGCTGTCCCACACCAGGGTGTGCAGGCCGCCGAGGGTGTGGTCCCAGTCGTGTTCGGCGAGCCCGAGCAGGCCCCGGATGGCGCGCAGGGTCGGGGTGGACAGTTCCGCGGTGTGAGCGGTGCGTACGTGCGGCGTCATCCTGTTCCTCCACGGGTGCGGGCTCCGGTACGGACGGGATCGGTGCCGGCGTTGTCGCCGTGACGCGGCGTCAGGGCGCGGCCCCCAGCAGATACCCGGCGTCCACCAGGACGATGCAGCGGTCCACGCGATCCACCCTCTTTCCTGGAGGATTGGCTTCGGGCTTCCTTCG
>NZ_JBHWJL010000578.1:0-1075 GCF_042731495.1 Streptomyces sp. NPDC059853 | reverse complement strand
GTGCTTCTCCTCGGCCGCCCGCTCGTCGTCCGGCGAGACGGAGTGCGGGCCGACCGGGGCGGGACGCGGGTGGGCGGTGGAGCCGCAGACGGCGCACGGCTCGCCTTCCCGCAGGGCGGCGGCGAGTTCGGCGGCCATGCCGCGCAGCCGCCGCTCCTTCAGCTCCAGCCACTCCTCGTACGCGGCGCTCGCGTGCTCCCGGGCCCGCAGCGCTTCCTTGGCGGCCTCCTCGATCCGGTCGTCCAGTTCCTGGCGGCGCCGGGCGGCGGCCAGCCGGCGGCCGGTCTCCGCCAGGGTTTCGGCACGGTGTCCGGCGCGCGCTCCGGCCGCTTCCGCCGCGCGCAGCCGGGCCGCGAGGCCGTCCCGTTCCGGTGCGAACCGCTCCAGCTCCGCGACGGTGCCGGCCAGCAGCGCGGCGTCCGCGATGTCGGCGCGCTCCAGCGCGGCGCACTCGGCCGCCAGGCGGGCGGCCCGCTCCTCGGCCTGCCGGGCCGCGCCCAGCGCGCCGAGCCGGCCGCGTACCGTCCGTTCCTCCTCGGCCAGCACGGCGGCGGACGCGCCGTCGAACGCGGCGGGCAGCTCCGCCCTGGCGTCCCGCGCCGCCTCGACGGCGCGGCGGTGCTCCTCGGCCGCCCGTTCGCGCAGCCGCAGCGCGGGGGTGACGCTCTCCGCGGCGCGCGCGTCGGCCAGTTCGCGCTCGGTACGTTCGCGTTCCTCCCGTTCGGCCTCCCAGACGGCGGCGCGGGCGCGGGCTTCGGCACGCCGTTCGGCGCGGCGTACCCGGTCCGCCGTCTCGGTGACCTCCCGCTCCGCCCGGGCGTGCGCGGCCTCGGCCGTCCGCAGGGACTGGGCGGCGATGTCGCGCCGTTCCCGGGCCAGGCTGCGCAACTGCGCGGCCCACACCAGCAGATCCTCGGCCGGTTCCCCGGCCCCGGCCGCCTGCCGCAGCCGGTCGGCCAGTGACCGGAGCCGGTCGTCCCCCTCCCGTACGCCCGCCGTCACCGCCTGGCGCCGCTCGGCGAGCTGCTGCTCCACCGCCGCGAACCGGCGGGTGTCGAACAGCCGCCCGAGCAGC
>NZ_JBHWJL010000577.1:0-1081 GCF_042731495.1 Streptomyces sp. NPDC059853 | reverse complement strand
AGGAGCGTGAGGTCCGGTGACCGGGACGGACGGCCGGGAGGGGGCGGCGAAGGCGGTGTGGCCGGCGGAATCGGCCCGGCAGGTGAAGGCGGCGCTGCTGGGCGCGCTGGTGCTGGTCCCGCTGGTGGGCTGTGGCGCGGAGGGGACCGGGGCCGGCGCGGCGGACGCCGCGCGCCCCGCGGCGGCGGTGGCGGACACCGCCGCGGACCCGGCGGAGGAGTTCGCCCTGCTGGAGGAGGCGTACGACGCGCGGCTCGGCGTGTACGCGCTGGACACCGGGAGCGGGGCGGAGATCGGCTACCGGGAGGACGAGCGGTTCGCGTACGCCTCCACCTTCAAGGCCCTGCTGTGCGGGGCGGTCCTGGAGGAGTACGGGCTGGAGGGCATGGCGGAGGTGATTCCGTACGGCGAGGAGGATCTGCTGCCCAACTCGCCGATCACCGAGGAGCGGGTGGCGGAGGGCGGCATGAGCAAGTCGGACCTGTGCGACGCCACCGTCCGCTACAGCGACAACGCCGCCGCCAACCTGCTGTGGGACACCATCGGCGGCCCGGCCGGGCTCCAGGAGCGGCTCGCCGGGCTCGGCGACGAGGTGACGCGGATGGAGCGCTGGGAGACCGACCTGAACGAGGCGGCGCCGGGCGACGAACGGGACACCACCACCCCGGAGGCGTTCGCCGGGGACCTCGCCGCCTACACGCTGGGGGAGGTGCTGCCGGAGCCGGAGCGCGCACAGCTGACCGAGTGGCTGGTCACCAACACCACCGGGGACGAGCTGATCCGGGCCGGTGTGGGCGAGGGCTGGACGGTGGGCGACAAGACCGGCGGCGGTGGTCACGGGACGCGCAACGACATCGCGGTGCTGTGGCCGGACAGCGGTGAGCCGCCGGTGGTCCTGGCGGTGTTCTCCACCCGGGAGGAGCCGGACGCCGACTGGGACAACGCGCTGATCGCCGAGGCGGCGTCGGTCGCGGTCGGGGCGCTGGAGCGCGACTAGCGGGCGCCCGGCAGGACATCGCCCGGGCCCAGCACGCCGCGGGCCTCCTCGATGGTCTCCGCGAGCCGCTTGCCGTCGCGCGCC
>NZ_JBHWJL010000576.1:0-1137 GCF_042731495.1 Streptomyces sp. NPDC059853 | reverse complement strand
GCCTACGCCTGGATCGCCGGGGAAGCCGGCTCGGTACGCACCCTGCGCCGCCACCTGGTCAACGACCGGGGCATCGACCGCAAGCACATCAAGTTCACCGGCTACTGGCGCAAGGGCATCACCGAGGACGACCTGATCGCCCGGATCGCCACCGACACCGACACCGACACCGACACCGCATCCACCTCCGGCACCCAGGGCGACGCCCGGGGCGGCGAGGCCAGGGCGACCGCCGGCGCGGCGCGGGCCCGGACAGCCGGCTGACCCGGGCCGGCCACCGCCCCGACCGGGCGGCCCGGCAACGGCCTCCGCCACAGCCGCGCCGGGCCGCCCGTCACCCCGCGGGCCGCCGCACCATGAACACATCGATCGCGTCCCGCCCCACCACGGTGAACCCGTGCCGCTCGTACAGCCGGCGCGCCGCGCTCCCCTCCAGCACCGTCAGCCGTACCGCCGCCCCGGCCGCGTCCGCCCGCGCCAGCAGCGCCCCCAGCACCGCGGACCCCAGCCCCCGCCCCTGGAACTCCGGGGCGAGGTAGAAGTGTTCGAGCGCCCACTCCCGCTCCCCCGCCGGCCGGAAGGTCACGCTCCCGGCGAAGGAACCGTCCCCGGCCTCGATGAGCGCGGTGTACCCGGCCGCGAACCCGTCCCGTACCCGCTGCCGCACCCGGTGCGCGTCGAACCGGCCAAGCCGCTCCAGATCCGCCCGCAGCACCCGCGCCTTCAGCTCGGCGATCCGCTCCACATCCGCGTCCGCCGCCGTCCGCAGCGACCAGGAGGGCGCCGTCGCCGCGCTCATCCGCGCCCGGCCGCCGCGGCGGCCGGCGACCGCGCGAACCCGTCCGGCAGGGCGAGCGTGCACCGCCCGTCCCCCGCCGCCGTCCAGGCCGCCGCGCACAGCGCCCGCAGCGCGTCCACCGGATCGGCGTCCCGGCCCCCGCCACCGGTCAGCTCCAGCGCCCGCGCACCGGCCACCGCCCGCCAGCCGCCGCACCGGAACCCGCCGCCCTCCCCCGGCTCCGCCGTCACCGGCGGCTGCGCCACCAGCAGCCCGCGCAGATCCGCGGCCACGAACGTCGGCCGGTGCTCCGGCGGCGCCGCCACCAGACCGGCCGCGTCCGTCACCCCGGTCAGCAC
>NZ_JBHWJL010000575.1:0-1147 GCF_042731495.1 Streptomyces sp. NPDC059853 | reverse complement strand
TCAACCAGTTCAGGTTCTGCGCCGCCTGGCTCATCGGGCTCACACTAACGCTCCTGATCGTATGTGTTACCAGGGCCGGAGCCCTGCGGTTCGTTCCGGTCGGTGCGGCCCGTGCCGCCCCGGCCCTGTCGTACACCGCGGTGCAGGTTGCTGAGCCTGCCGCGGACATCTTCCGGATCACGGGACACCTGCGGCCCGGCGGCCGCCCCCGGCTCCCCCGGCTGGTGCTCGGTCAGATTCGCCCGGGGCACCCGCTTCGGGAGTCCGGCGGAGGTGGTGCCGGCGGGCCGCGCCTCGCGGCGTGGTCCACGGTCCCACTGCGCCTCCCCGGGTTCCGGTGCCTGCTGCGCCGGTGCCGCCCCGGCCCGGTCGTGCCGCTGCGGTCCCGGCGGTGTCCGCCGGGGCAGCCCTGCCCCGGTCGTACCACCGAACTCCGCCGGTCCCGGGTCCGGTGCAGTGAAGCCTACGCGCTGACCGGGCCCCGCGGGACCATCCTGCGGAGATTCTGTGGGCGCCGGGTAGGCCGTGAACTGCTCCTCCCGCGCCGAGAGTTGATCGTACGCCGGTTCGACAGGGGACGTCGGCGGGGTGGTGTACCCGGTGCCGTACCCCGCGTCGTACGGGGCCTGTGTCCCGGTTTGCGGGAGCTGGGGAACGGACGGGCCGGGTGCTGTGGGTGATGCGGGAGCGACGGCGGGTGTCGTGTACCGCGAGTCGTCGAAGCCCAGTTCGGCGGCGGTGCGCAGACCGGCCTGCCGCTGGGCCTCGGTGATGTGGGAGTCCTGTGGCGGTGTAACGATCCGGGAAACGGTGAATTCCTCGGTCTGCGGCTGCTGCCCGCCGCCCCCGCCCCGGGTGATCGACTCGGGCAGCATCACCAGGGAGGTGGTGCCCGAGCGCTCGCCGGAGGGGCGGAGCTGCACGCGGATGCCGTGCCGTTCGGCCAGCCGGCCGACGACGTACAGACCCATGCGCTGGGAGACCGACGCGTCCACGGAGGGCGGATCGGCCAGGCGCTTGTTGATCTCCGCGAAGTCCTCCGGCGTCAGCCCGATACCCTTGTCATGGATTTCGATCATGATACGACCGTCGGGCAGGCGGGTGGCCGCCACCCGCACCTTGGTCTGCGGCGAGGAGAAGGTGATGG
>NZ_JBHWJL010000574.1:0-1189 GCF_042731495.1 Streptomyces sp. NPDC059853 | reverse complement strand
GTCCAGGAGGGCCAGCAGGGCCCGGATCCCGGGGCGGTGATGGGAGGCGGGGGTGTCCCGGTCGGTGAGCCAGCACGCGACGGCACGCCGGTAGGCGACCAGCGGGGGCTCGGCGGCCGGCCGCTCGCGCAGCAGGGCGTTGATGCGGCGGCCGTCCTCGCGGACGAAGTCCAGCGCCGCCTCCTCCTTGCTGCCGAAGTAGCGGCTGAAGGTGCGCCGGACGACCTCGGCCCGGTCGGCGATCGCGGCGACGGTGACGTTCTCCGGCCCGTCCCGCAGCACCAGCTCCAGCGCGGCGGTGGCGAGCGCCTCCCGGGTCCGCCGCGCCTTGCGCCGCCGGCCGTCCTCCCGGGGAGCGGGGATCGGGAGGGAAGAGGTCGTCGCCGTCATGCCACCGACGGTACACCCACTCGTGTCCCACTGGGACATGAGTCCCGGTGGGACACCTGCGGAGGCGCGTTTCCCCTCAGCGCCGGGTGCCCGCCAGCACCGCGTGCACCGGCCGGTGCGTGTCCGCCCGGGCCGGAACGGCCGTCACGGCGGCCAGCCCCAGCAGCGTCCCGGCGACCAGCAGCACGGTGTGCGCGGGGCCAGGACCGGCCGCCGCCATCGGACCCGCGTGCAGCAGGCCGTACAGGCCCGTGCCCGCCGGGGCGCCGAGCGCCGCCGCCGGTACGGCGGGCAGGAGCTGGGCCATCACGAGCGCGCGGTTCGCCTGCCCGGGCGTGGCTCCCAGGGTGCGGGTGACCGCCAGACTGTGCCGGGCGTCCAGGGCCGCGTTCCACGCGAGGGAGACCGCCCCGACCACCGCGAGCCCGATCACCAGGGCGACGGAGCCCGCCACGATCCGCTGCACCAGCAGCGCGTCCGGGTCGGGCAGCAGGGAGGCCCCCAGATCACGCGGCCTCACCGGCTGTGCCCGGAAGGTCAGCGCCGCGGCCAGGGCCGCCGTGACAGTGAAGACGGTCACGGCGGTGAGCAGGGCACGGCGAGGCCGCCGCGCGGCCAGCCGCAGCCCCAGCATGAGCGGGACCGGCAGCCTCTGGGCGACGCGATCGACGGCGGAGCGCCCGCGCGGCGGCCGGGCCGCGTCCGCCAGGGCCCGGGCCGTGCTGCTGTGCGCGGCCCCCCCCGCGGGTCCGGCCGCCGCGCCGGCGGCGGTGGCCCGGGCCAGCACGGCCACCGCGAC
>NZ_JBHWJL010000573.1:0-1196 GCF_042731495.1 Streptomyces sp. NPDC059853 | reverse complement strand
GCCCGGGACCACGGGGTGGGCCCGAACGGCGGCCGGACCGGCCCACGGAGCACTCGGTGGCCGGGGCGGATGCGGCAACCGGGCGCGTGACCCTGGTGTCGGACGACGGGCCGGGCCACGACCAGGGCGCGGCGAGCCCCGTGGTAGCGGTGCTGGCCGAGGCCGGGCGTGCGCACACCCACGGCGGGCGGGCCGGGCGGACGACCGACCGGCCCGGGGAGAGCCGGAGCACCTCCGGCCGTGCGGGTGCGGCGGCGGACGGACCTGAACGGGGGCCGGTGGCCGGGTGGCAGTCCGCTCGGTCCGCTGTTGGGCCCGATGCGCACGCGGCGCCGGACGGTCCTGTCGTGGGAGGGACGCCGGGTGAGAACACCCCGCACTGCCGGGAGGGGGCCGCCCCGGGGGAGGACATCGGCGTTGACGGCGTCGCCCCCGCCACCCCGAACGGCGGCCGTGCCCCGTCCCACCGTTCCGGCGGCGCCCCAGCCGGCCCGGCCCGGGTGGGTTCGCCGGAAGCAGCGGCCGGGTCCGGCCGGACCCCACCTGCGTCCGGTCCGGCCGGTCCGGACGGCCCGTCCTGCTCGGGTGCCGGCCGGACCGACCGGCGGCAGCCGGAGCCGGACCCGTCCGGCGCGGGGCGGCCCGGCGTCGGCGCGACTGGCGCGGCTGCCGCCCCTGCGGTCGGTTCCGCCAGGCCATCGCAGCCCGGCTTGGCCGCCACTCGTACCGCCCAGGTGGACGGTTCCACCGGGCAGCCGGGGCCCGGGGCGGCTGCTTCGGCTGCTGCCTCTGCGGTCGGTTCCGCCGGGGAACCGCGGCCCGGCTCGGCCGTCGCGCCCACCACCCCCGCGGCCGGGTCCGCCGGGCGGCGGATCGGAGGGCTCGTCGTGCTCGGCCTCGGGGCCTCGTCCGCCGGGGCCGCCGTCGCGCTGCCCGGGGAAGGGGCCGCCGCCGCTGCCGGGGCGGCCGTGGTGGTCATGGTCATCGGGTGCGCGCTGCTCGGGCCGTGGATCGCCGGGTGGGCGCTCGGCCTGCTCGCCCGGCCACTGCGCCGGTTCGGCGGGGCCGGCGGGTGGCTGGCCGTGGCGCACGGCCGCGCCGACTCGGCGCGGCTCGGCGCCGCGATCGTGCCGATCGCGCTGGTGACCGCCTTCGCCGTCGTCCAACTCGGGGCCGAGGCCAGCGCCGGGCACGCC
>NZ_JBHWJL010000572.1:0-1202 GCF_042731495.1 Streptomyces sp. NPDC059853 | reverse complement strand
CGAAATGCGCGTGAGGTTTGGGCCCGCGGGGGCGGGGTCGGCCATCTTTGTCGGTCACCGGCGGCCCCGACTGTCCCCATCACCCGGGGGGGCGGCCGGGCCCGCCGCATTTTGTGATGATGGGACGATGCGAGCCGCCCGTCTGATGAGAGTGGTCCTGCTGCTCCAGACCCGCCGGACCATGACGGCGGCCGAGCTGGCGGCGGAACTCGAGGTCTCCGAACGCACGGTCCAGCGCGACATCGCGTCCCTGTCGGAGGCGGGCGTCCCGGTGTACGCGGACCGGGGCCGCTCCGGCGGCTACCGGCTGATCGGCGGGTACCGCACCCGGCTGACGGGTCTCGGCCGGGACGAGGCGGAGGCGCTGTTCCTGTCCGGGGTGCCCTCCGCGCTGCAGGCGATGGGCCTGGCGGACGCCGCGTCGGCGGCGCGGCTGAAGGTGTCGGCGGCGCTGCTGCCGGAACTGGCGGACGCCCCGGCGAGCGCGGCGCAGCGCTTCCACCTGGACGCGCCCGGGTGGTGGCGGGAGGCGGAGACGCCGCCGCTGCTGCCGGTGGTGGCGGACGCGGTGTGGGACGACGCGGTACTGAACGTCGTGTACCGGGAGCGGGAGAGGGTGCTGGCCCCGTACGGCCTGATCCTGAAGGCCGGGGTGTGGTACCTGGCGGCCCGGGTGGGGGACGCGTACCGCGTCTACCGGGTGGACCGCTTCACGACGGCGGCGCCGTCCGGGGAGCGGTTCGAGCGGGACCACTCCTTCGACCTGCCGTCCTTCTGGGCACAGCGGGCGGCGGAGTTCGCGCGGTCGATCCTGCGGGAGACGGTGACGGTACGGCTGAGCGAGGCGGGCGCGCGGCTGCTGCGCCTGGTGACGGACCGGGCGGCGGCGGAGGAGTCCCTGGCGGCGGCCGGGCCGCCGGACGGGGCGGGCCGGGTGACGGTGACGCTGCCGGTGGAGTCCCTGGAGGTGGCGTACCACCAGTTGCTGGGCCTCGGCCCCGAGGCGGAGATCCTGGCCCCGCCCGCCCTGCGCCACCGCTTCGCGGAGGCGGCGTGGCGGACGGCGCGGCTGTACGGCTGAGGGTGGGGGGCCGGGTCCGTTGCCCGGCGGTCACCCCGTGGGCTCGGCGGACCAGGCGGCGAGCGTGCTCTCGGCCCAGGCGCGTACCCGCTCCTCGTAGCCGTCGGCGGGAAAGCTGCCG
>NZ_JBHWJL010000571.1:0-1205 GCF_042731495.1 Streptomyces sp. NPDC059853 | reverse complement strand
GCTGCTGGCCGAGGCCGATGTGGTGGTCGCCGACCGGCTCGGGCCGCGCGACCTGCTGGACGAACTCCCCGCCCACGTCCAGGTCATCGACGCCGCCAAGATCCCCTACGGCCGCGCCATGGCCCAGGAGGCCATCCACGCGACGCTGATCGAGCACGCCAGGGCGGGCCGGTCCGTCGTCCGGCTCAAGGGCGGCGACCCCTACGTCTTCGGCCGGGGCATGGAGGAGGCCCAGGCGCTGGCGGCGGCCGGGATACCGGTCACCGTGGTGCCCGGGGTCACCAGCGCCATCAGCGTGCCGGGCGCGGCCGGGATCCCCGTCACCCACCGGGGAGTGGCACACGAGTTCACCGTCGTCAGCGGCCATCTGGCGCCCGACCATCCGCGTTCCCTGGTGGACTGGCCGGGGCTGGCCCGGCTGCGCGGCACCCTGGTGCTGCTCATGGCGGTGGAGCGGATGCCGGCGATCGCCGCCACCCTCATCGCCCACGGCCGGGACCCCCGGACCCCGGTCGCGGTCGTCCAGGACGGCACCACCGCCGCCCAGCGCCGTACCGACGCCACCCTGGCCACGGTCGCCGACCGGATCGCGCGGGACGGCGTCCGGCCGCCCGCCGTGATCGTCGTCGGCGAGGTCGTGACCGTCGCGGAAGGGGCCGAGGACCGGTGACCCGTACCCCGATCCCCGTCACGGACCCCGCCGACCCGCGGCTCGCCGACTACACGGCGCTCACCGACGTGGCGCTGCGCCGCCGGCTGGAGCCCGCCGAGGGCCTGTTCATGGCCGAGGGCGAGAAGGTCATCCGGCGCGCCCTGGCGGCCGGTTACCCCATGCGCTCGCTGCTGCTGACCGAGAAGTGGGCCGCCGCCCTGGCCGACGTCATCGAGGCGGTCGACGCGCCGGTCCACCTGGTCACCCCGGAGCTGGCCGAGCAGGTCACCGGCTACCACGTGCACCGGGGCGCCCTGGCCGCGATGCAGCGGCTGCCGCTGCCGGACCCGGCGCGGCTGCTGGCCGGGGCGCGCCGGGTCGCCGTGGTGGAGGCGGTCAACGACCACACCAACATCGGGGCGATCTTCCGGGGCGCCGCGGCCCTGGGCATGGACGCCGTCCTGCTGTCGCCGGACAGCGCCGATCCGCTCTACCGGCGGTCGGTCAAAGTCTCCATGGGGGCGGTGTTCTCACTGCCGTAAGCCCGGCTGGA
>NZ_JBHWJL010000570.1:0-1212 GCF_042731495.1 Streptomyces sp. NPDC059853 | reverse complement strand
GTCCCCACCCGGGGGGCTGCCCTCCGGGTCAGCTCTCGCGGCGGGCGGCCTGGCGGGCGCGGCGGGCGGCGAGGCGCTCGTCGAACTTGCGGGCCTCGCTGTCCAGGCCGTTCATGAACATGCCGATCTCCTCCTGGGCCCGCTGTCCCTCGGGGCCGAGCCCGGGCACCTCCATGACCTTGAGGAAGCGCAGCACCGGCTGGAGGACGTCGTCGTGGTGGATGCGCATGTTGTAGATGCCGCCGAGCGCCATCCGGGCCGCCGCGCGCTCGAATCCGGGGATCCCGTGGCCGGGCATCCGGAAGTTGACCACCACGTCGCGGACCGCGACCATGGTGCGGTCCGGCGCCAGCTCGAAGGCCGCCCGCAGCAGATTGCGGTAGAAGACCATGTGCAGGTTCTCGTCGGTGGCGATCCTGGCCAGCATCCGGTCGCAGACCGGGTCACCGGAGTGGTGGCCGGTGTTGCGGTGCGAGATGCGGGTGGCCAGCTCCTGGAAGGCGACATAGGACACCGAGTGGAGCATCGAGTCGGGGTGGTCGAACTCGAAGCCCTCGGACATGTGCTGCATCCGGAAGTTCTCCAGCTCCACCGGGTCCACGGCGCGGGTGGTGAGGAGGTAGTCGCGCATCACGATGCCGTGCCGGCCCTCCTCGGCGGTCCAGCGGTGCACCCAGGTGCCCCAGGCTCCGTCGCGGCCGAACAGAGTCGCTATCTCGTGGTGGTAGCTGGGGAGGTTGTCCTCGGTGAGCAGATTGACCACCAGGGCGGTGCGCCCGACGTCGGTGACCTTCGACTGGTCGGGGGCCCACGGTTCGCCGCCCAGCGGCCCGTCGAAGTTCCGGCCCTCGCTCCAGGGCACGTACTCGTGGGGCATCCAGTCCTTGGCCACCGCGAGATGGCGGTTGAGCTCCTTCTCGACGACTTCTTCCAGGGCGAACAGCAGCCGGGCGTCGGTCCACGCGTCCTTGACGGAGATGTGGTCGGGGCTCAATGTCACGGGCGCTCCAGGGCGGCGAAGTCACAGGGGTACCTACGAGACCGTAGGTTACGGCACCGTAAGTTATTTTCCTTCGCTCTGACAAGCTCGGTTACCGGACGTGCATATCGCGTGACGTAACGACGAAAACGGGCGAGGGCCCGGGGAATGCCCCCGGCCCCACGGTCACCGACATCATCCGCGAGCTGGAGAAGCCGGGCCGCGACCCGCGC
>NZ_JBHWJL010000569.1:0-1234 GCF_042731495.1 Streptomyces sp. NPDC059853 | reverse complement strand
CCCCCACGCCGCCGCACGCCCCACCGGCAGCCCCCGGGTCGCCGCCGTGCACCCCCACCGCACCGCACCGCCGCACCACCCGCTCCGCCCGCAGCCTGCGAAGGGACCAGCCCATGACCTCGCGTGACGCCCGCCGAGCCGAGCCACCACCGGTGCGGGTGAGCGCCGAGGGGCTGCCCGGCTGGCTCCAGCCGGTGGCCGACGCGGCCGGGACCGTCCGGGCCGGGCAGCTCAGCCGCTTTCTGCCGCCGCCGCACGGCGGACGGCCCGCCGCCGTCCTGGTGCTGTTCGGCGCCGGGCCGCGCGGCCCCGAGCTGCTGCTGCTGGAACGGGCCACCAGCCTGCGCGCGCACGCCGGCCAGCCGTCGTTCCCCGGTGGCGCGCTCGACCCGGAGGACGGCGACCCGGCCGGGCAGGGCCCGCTGCGCGCCGCCCTGCGCGAGGCCGAGGAGGAGACCGGGCTCGACCCGGCCGGGGTGCGGGTCTTCGGCGTCCTGCCCCAGCTGTACATCCCGGTCAGCGACTTCACCGTCACCCCCGTCCTAGGCTGGTGGCACACCCCCACCCCGGTGGCACCGGTGGATCCGGCCGAGACCGCCCGGGTGTTCACGGTGCCCGTGGCCGAACTGGCCGACCCCGCCCGGCGGGCCAGCGCCGTGCACCCCAGCGGCTACCGCGGCGCCTGCTTCCAGGTCGCCGGCACCCTGGTGTGGGGCTTCACCGCCGGCGTCATCGACCGCATCCTGCACTTCGCCGGCTGGGAACTGCCCTGGGACGAGGAACGGGAGATACCTCTCGACGCCGGGGCATGAACTGCCCATACATGAGAGCGTGTCGGGCATGAATACGCTCGACGTGCTGCTGCTGCTGGCCGCCGTGTGGTTCGCGGTCGTGGGCTACCGGCAGGGTTTCGTCGTGGGGATACTGTCCGTCGCCGGCTTCCTCGGCGGCGGGCTCATCGCCCTCTACGCCCTCCCCCGGATCTGGAGCCGGATCAGCGACGGCGCCGAAGCCGGCCCGATAGGCGTCATCGTGGCGGTCGTCGTCGTCATCGTGTGCGCCTGCTCCGGCCAGGCCCTCACCACCCACTACGGCAACCGGCTGCGCCGCCACATCACCTGGTCCCCGGCCCGGGCCCTGGACGCCACCGGCGGCGCGCTGGTCAACGTCCTGGCCATGCTGGTGGTCGCCTGGCTGATCGGCTCGGCCCTGGCCGTCACCACCCTCCCCACGC
>NZ_JBHWJL010000568.1:0-1235 GCF_042731495.1 Streptomyces sp. NPDC059853 | reverse complement strand
CCCCACCCGCTGATCGACCTGCTCGGCCTGCGCCAGACCTGGGACCTGGCCACCGGGACGGGCGTGACCGTGGCCGTCGTCGACTCCGGCGTGGACGCCCGGCACCCGGACCTCGCGGACGCCGTCGTCACCGGCAGCGAGTTCCTCATGGTCCGGGCCGCGCACGGCTTCGAGCGCTCCGCCCCCGCCCCCGAACAGGACTGCGAGGGACACGGCACCGCCGTCGCCGGCCTCATCGCCGCCGACCGCACCGAGGGGGACCGGATGGCCGGCGTCGCCCCCGACGCCGCGATCTACCCGGTCCGCGTCGCCGACGGCGTGGACCGGGCCAGTTTCGAGACCCTCGCCGCCGCCATCGACGACGCCGTGGACTCCGGCGCCGCCGTCCTCAACCTCTCCTTCGCCGTCCCCGGCGACCGCGCACCGGTGCGTGAGGCCGTCGAACGGGCGGTGGACGCCGGGGTCCTGGTCGTCGCCGCGGCCGGGAACGAGGGCAACCGCGACCCGTCCCAGTCCATGTACCCGGCCGCCTACGACGGTGTGCTGGCGGTCGCCGCCGTCGACGGCACCGGCGCGCCCATGCAGTCCTCCAACGCCGCCGAGTGGGTCGACCTCGCGGCCTACGGCGAGAACCTCACCGTGGTGGCACCCGGCGGCTTTGGCTACCGGGCCGAGTCCGGGACCAGCTTCGCCGCCGCCCAGGTCTCCGGCGCCGCCGCCCTGGTCCTCTCCCGCTTCCCCGAGCTGAGCGCCGAGGACGTCGCCCGGCGGCTGGTCGCCTCCGCCTCGCCGGTCGGCGGCGGGCGCAACGACCTGACCGGCGCGGGCATCGTCGACCCGTTCGGCGCCGTGACCGGCCTGGGCCTGGAACGCGCCGCGGACGAGGCCGCCGCCGACGACGGCGAGGACCGGGCGCCCGCCGCGATCCCCGTCCAGGCGGTGCCCCGCCCCGGGCCCGCGCTGTCCGGCACCGCCGCCACCGCGCTGGCGGTCAGCGGCGGGCTGCTGCTGGCCGTCGTGCTCGGCCTGCTGGCCGCACCGGCCGTCCGCCGCGCCGCCCGCCGGGGCTGGCACCCGGGGCCGCTCGCCCCCGGCACCGGCGCCCCGCCCGGCGGCGAGCCCCCGCCGCCCGGCCCCCCGGCCCGCCACGACTGGCTGGACGGCACCGACCTCCCCCCCGCCCCCCCCCCCCCCCCCCCCCCCCCCCCCCCCCCCCCCCCCCCCCCCCCCCCCCC
>NZ_JBHWJL010000567.1:0-1240 GCF_042731495.1 Streptomyces sp. NPDC059853 | reverse complement strand
GATCCGCACCGTCCTGGACGCCGCCCCGTTCGCCGACCCGGGACGGCCCATCGCCGAGAGCAGCAGCATGTGCGCGTTCTGGCCCGCCGAACCGACCCTCGGCTACCCGTACGGCACCGGCATCGAAGGGCTGCCCGGCACCCTGACCGTCGCGGTCACCGGCGACCCCGTCACCCCGTACGAGGGCGGCGTCCGGCTGGCCGAGGCCCTGGGCGGCACCCTGCTCACCGTGGAGGGCGAACAGCACGGCATCGCCCTGATCGGCGGCAACGCGTGCGTCGACGACATCGTCGCCGACTACCTCACCGACCTCACCCTGCCGCCGGACGACGCCCGGTGCGCCATCGAGTGAGCCGCGCGCCGGCCCGGAGCGGTGTGCCGCCGCCCCCGCGCCGGTGAACGGACGCGGCGCGGCGCGCGGGGCCTCCCCCCCGCGCCCTGCCGCGCCCGGCCGCCGTGGTCCGGCCCTGGCAGCGCGGGACATTGAGCCCCGGCGGGCGGATACGGCAAGGTGAACGCCACTTGCCCGTCCGCCCGCAGCCGCCGTACCCGGCACTCTCAGGGAGCAGCCGTGCCCCACACCTCCGCCGCCGCCACCGTCGCCGTACTGGGCTCGGCCAACATGGACCTCGTCGCCTACGTACCCGTCGCCCCCGCGCGCGGCGAGACCGTCACGGGCCACGCCTTCCGTACCGGCCCCGGCGGCAAGGGCACCAACCAGGCGATCGCGGCAGCCCTGGCCGGCGGCCGGGTGACCATGATCGGCGCGGTCGGCGACGACGCCTTCGGCCCCCGGCTGCGTGCGGCACTCACCGAGCGCGGCGTGGACACCGGGGGACTGCGCACCGTCCCCGGGCCCAGCGGCACCGCGCACATCGTGGTCGACGACGAGGGCGGCAACTCCATCGTCGTCGTCCCGGGCGCCAACGCGGCGGTGACCGACCTCGCCCCGGGCGACGCGGCCCGCATCGCCGCCGCCGGAACCCTGCTGCTCCAGCTCGAACTCCCGGCGGCCGGCGTCCTGGCCGGCGCGCGGGCGGCCAGGGAGCACGGCGTCCACACCGTCCTCACCCCGGCGCCGGTCACCCCGCTGCCGGACGCGCTGCTCGACTGCGTCGACCTGCTGGTCCCCAACGAGCACGAGGCGGCGGCGCTCACCGGACACCGCGACCCCCACCGGGCGGGCCCGGCGCTCCTGGAGCGGGTGCCCGAGGTGGTGATCACCCTCGGGGCCTCGGGC
>NZ_JBHWJL010000566.1:0-1258 GCF_042731495.1 Streptomyces sp. NPDC059853 | reverse complement strand
ACGCGCGGGTGCTGGCGGAGGCGTTCCGGCCGAGCCTCCAGCAGGCGGCCCGGCTGCGGCTGCCGCTGCCGCTGCTGACCTGTCTGCCGGTCACCGACTGGCCGCAGACGGCGTCGGGCGCGGCGGGCACGCGGGCGGCCGGCCGGGCGGGCGGCGGTACGGCCTGGCGGCCGGGGTGGCGGGCGAGCAAGCGGCGGCCCCCGTGCCCGTACCCCAATCCGGGCCGCTACGAGCCGGGCGGGCGGCTGGTGCAGGGCATGCGGGTGGCGTTCTCCGGGGACACCTCGGTGGACCGGGAACTGCTGGAGGACCAGGCGTTCGAGGCGGGGCTGCACATCGCCGGCAGCGTGTCGCGGCTGACGAGTCTGCTGGTCACCAACGATCCGCAGGCCCCGACCAGTAAGGTGGCCAAGGCCAGGGCGTACGGCACGCCGGTGCTGGACGAGGCGGCGTTCACCCATCTGCTGCGGGAGGTGGCCCCGGCTCCGGAGGTCTGACCCCGTTCGGGTAACGTCGTCAGCCGTGTACCGCTTTCTGCTGACGCGGCAGTGGGTGATCCTCACGCTGGTCGCCCTCGCGCTGATCCCGGCCTTCGTCTGGCTGGGTTTCTGGCAGTTGCACCGGCACGAGCAGCGGGTCGACCGCAACGAGCTGATCTCGCGGAGCCTGGCGGCGCCGGTGGTGCCGATGGACGAGCTGTCCTCGGTGGGCGCCGGCCCCGATCCGGCCGACCGGTTCCGGCCGGTGTCCGCCACGGGCGTGTACGACGCCCGCCACGAGGTGCTGACGCGCTCGCGCACCGGGCCGAACGACGAGGTCGGCTATCTGGTGCAGACGCCGCTGGTCCGGGACGACGGGACGGCCGTGCTGGTCAACCGGGGCTGGGTCCCGGCGGGCGGCGATGTGACCGTGGCCCCCGAGGTACCGGCCCCGCCGGCCGGCGAGGTCACGGTGACCGGCCGGCTGATGGTGGACGAGACCACCGAGAACACCGGCATCAAGGACCGGCCCGGGCTGCCGGACCGGATGGTGATGCTCGTGAACAGCGAGCAGCGCGCGGCGGAGCTGGGCACGCCGATGCTCGGCGGCTTCATCGATCTGACGGACAGCTCACCGGCCGATGAGGCGGAGGGCGCCCCGCTCCCCCGCGACGAACCGGACCACACCGGCATCGGCGCGCACTTCGCGTACGCCATCCAGTGGTGGATCTTCGCGGCGGGCGTCCCGGCGGGCTGGATCATCCTGCTCCGCCGCGAGC
>NZ_JBHWJL010000565.1:0-1267 GCF_042731495.1 Streptomyces sp. NPDC059853 | reverse complement strand
AGCGCTCCCATACGGGTCGCGCGGCGCGCTCCCGCTCAGCGGTGGTCCCGCTCGCCCCGCACCCCGAGGAAGGGCCGCAGCCATGACACCCCCCACGTCACCCCGCGTCCGCCCCGGCAGGGCCGCCCCATGACCACCGGGCCGGTGACCCGGCCTCCCGGCGCGTGCACGGCCGGCCGTCCGGCCCCGGAGCCCCGCCCGCTGCTGCGGGTGCGGCTGCGGGAGGCGAACCGGCTCAGCGCGTTCAACCGGCGAAGCCGGGGAGAGGGTCTGTAGGACCCGGTGTACGACGGCGACGGCGCCCCCGGTGGGCGGCGCTCGCCTCACTTCCGCCTTCCACCTTCCGCGCCCGCCGGTGTGCCGCCGCTCCGGGCCCCTGCACAGGGGAGTCCCGGCGGGTCGCGGGTGCCGCGCCGCTCCGGTCCTGTCAGGGACGGCAGGGACCGGTGCGGATCCGCCCCGGGCGGCCGTCGCCTCCAGCCGGGCGGCCGCCCGGGGCGGCCGCGGCGCCACTCACGCACCATGTGCCAAGCCGTGCGCCGTTGTTCGGGGCTCCGTCGCGCCGTGCTCTCCCGGCGCTCTCCACCGAGGCCCGGCCAACGGCCGACCCCCGACCATGACCGAGAAGGGCCTCTCGACATGCGAACCCCCCTGACCGCGGAACCCTCCGCCCCCGTCTCCCGGCGCTCCGCCCCACCCGCCTCCTCCGAACCGGCGCTGTCCCTCCCGGTGCGCCGTGCGCTGGCGGCGCTGCGGATCGCGACCGGCGTCATCTTCCTGTGGGCCTTCGTCGACAAGACCTTCGGCCTCGGCTACGCGACCGCCTCGCAGAACTCCTGGCTGAACGGCGGTTCGCCGGCCGGTGGGTATCTCTCCGGCGTCAGCGCCGGACCGCTGGAGTCCGTCTTCCGGTCCATGGCCGGTCAGGTCTGGGTCGACTGGGCCTACATGGCCGGGATGCTCGGCATCGGTGCGGCCCTGGTCGCCGGGGTCGCGTTACGCCTCACCGCCGTGGCGGGCGGCCTGATGATGCTGACGCTGTGGATGGCCGAGTGGCCGCCGGCCCGGCATCTGTCGGACGGTACGGCGAGCATGTCGCCCAACCCGCTGGTGGACCAGCACGTCGTGTACCTCGTCGCGCTCGTGGTCCTCGCCCTGTGCTCGGCGGGCCGCACCTGGGGCCTGGGCGGCCGGTGGGCACGGTTGCCGCTGGTGGCCAGGCACCCCTGGCTGCGCTGATGGACCGCGGGCGCGCGGGGAGTGAAGG
>NZ_JBHWJL010000564.1:0-1297 GCF_042731495.1 Streptomyces sp. NPDC059853 | reverse complement strand
GTGTGGGGCGGGCGGAACCGGTCCCGAGAAGGCGGGAGTCGATGGCTCGCCACCGCTGTGAACGGTACGGCAGCGGAAGCGACCGGATGCCGCGCGCCGCCGGATCCGCATCACATCCACCCAGCTTCTCCATTACGCGCAGCCGGACCGCACACGCCGCCCGCGCGCCCGCCGTCCCCCGCCGTTCCCGGCTCGGGGGCGGCGGGCGGCGGAGGGGAGAACGCCGGGAGAACGCCCGTCGGCGGGCGCCGGCGGCGTCACCGCTTCGGCTGCCTAAATCACCCGGAAGAGATCGGCGGCGGCGTGCACGTCCGTGAAGTCCTCGATGGACCGCAGGTTGTCGCACAGCGCCTCCAGGACGGAGCCTGCCGCGGCGGCGCGCGGGGCGCCGACGGCCACGCCGAAGACCCGGAAGCCCAGGCGGCGCTTGGCGTCGTTCCAGCCCCGCGTCCACTGCTCGGTGACGCCGCACTCGTCGTCGGTGATCATGACGATGTCGCCGCGCATCCGGGAGGCGTCGTCGTACTCGGCCGCCAGCAGATCGGCGGCCGCGGTCAGCGGCGCCTGGTAGCTGGTGCCGCCGCCCAGGAAGGTCTCCGCGAAGTCGAGGGTCCGCGTGATGCCCGCGGGTTCGGCGGCCGGGAAGCGGAAAACCCGGATCCTGTCGGCGGCGGAGAACAGGATGCCGACGAAGTCGCGCCGGGCGGCGCGGGCCTGGTCCAGCAGCGCCAGCGCGCACGCCTTGGCCCACGCCTCGCGCGTGACGCCGCCGGGCCCCGCCGCGTACATGGAGTGCGAGGTGTCCACGCACGCGACGACGGCACCGCGCCCGGTGTTCTGCTCGCCCTGGCTGTCGAAGAGCATCAGCTCCCCGGCGGCGTACCGGGCGGCGAACACGGCGCGCAGTTCGGGGAGGCCGAGCGAAGCCAGCTCCGAGGGGACGATGCGGGTGAGATCGTCGCCGAGGGTGACACCGACCAGTTCCCCCGTGGTGTTCTCCACCTTGCGGGCGCGCTCGGCGGCGGCCATCTGCCGGAAGCGGCCGATCAGCTCCGACCACTGGGCCAGCCGCCCGGAGCGCAGCCGCTCGGCGAGCCGGGCGCGCCCGTCGAACGGCATGCGTTCCAGTTCGCCGCCGGTCATGCCCCAGGACCGCATCAGGGCGGCTTCCTCGCGTGCCGCCCGGGCGGCCTTCGCCGCCGCGTTGCCGGCCTCTCCACGGATCCCCGGGGCCGCCGCCGCGAGGGCCCGGGCGGCGGCGGGCGCGGCGTCGGCGGCCCGTCGCGCCGCCTCGTCG
>NZ_JBHWJL010000563.1:0-1303 GCF_042731495.1 Streptomyces sp. NPDC059853 | reverse complement strand
CGGTGGGTCCGGGCTCCCGGGGGCGGGGTGCGGGTGGTGCCTCCTCGGGTCAGTGGAGCGCGGGGCGGCCGAACCGGGTGAGCCAGGTGAAGGTGTGCAGGCCGCGGAGCGTGGGCCCCGGGTCGGCCAGGGAGCGGTCACCCCCGCGGGCCGCGTCCCTGGCCTGGATGCCGAGTGCCGTGGCGACCACCGTCAGCCAGGTCTCGGTCGAGGGTGTGTGGTGCGTGGTGGTGCCGGGTGGCATGCCGCCCGGCAGCGCGGCGAGCGCGTGGCGGCCGGTGAGGACCCGTAAGGGGCCCGCCGAGGCGGGCAGACCGGACAGCAGCTGCGACGGGCAGGACGGACCGGCCGGCCGCGCGGGCGGGGCGAGCGCGTGCGCCAGCTCCCGCACGTGGTGGTGGGCTCCCGGTGCCGTGGTGAACACCGCCACCGGCCGGGCGCCCAGGTGCAGGGCGACCGGCGCCCCGAGGTCCGGGCCGAGCTCCGGTTCCACGGGGAAGACGTAGGTGTCCAGCCGGTCCGGCTGGACGCGCCACTTGCGCCACACCCGCGCGACCGTGGTGTACGAGACGTCCAGCCGGGAGGCGAGCAGGCGCGAGGACCAGCGGGGCGCGCGCAGGGTGGGCGGAGGGATGCCGCGGTCCGCCAGGGTCTCGGCCAGGATCTCCGCCTCGTCCACCTGCACCCGCCGCCCCGGCCGCGGGCGGTCGGTCACCAGCCCCTCAGCCCCGGCATGACCGGCAGCCCCACCGGCGAGGCGATACCCGGTCTGCGGCTCTGCCTCCTCGACGACGCCCTGCGGCCCGTACCCCCGGCGTGACCGGCGAGCTCTACGTCGCGGCCCGCGGCTACCTCGGCCGGCCCCGGGCTCACCGCCGAACGATTCGTCCCGACCCCTTCGCCTCTACCGGCGAATGCATGGACCGCACCGGTGACCTCGCCCGGCACGCCCCGGACGGCGGACTGGAACGCGCGGGCCGCGCCGACAGCCAGGTCAGGGCCCCCTCCCACCGAGAGGACTGACCATGACGAACCCCTTCGACGACCCCGAGGGCCGCTTCCTGGTGCTGGTCAATGACGAGGGCCCGCACTCCCTCCGGCCGGCGTTCGCGGATGTTCCCGAGGGCTGGGAGACGGCCCACCCGGAGGACAACCGTGAGGCGTGCCTCGCCCACATCGAGAAGAACTGGACGGACATGCGTCCGCTGAGCCTGGTGCGGGCGATGGAGGAATCCGCCGGCTCCTGATCGCCCGGGGCTCCGCCTGGTGGCCGTGGCTGGTCCGGCGTGCTGTCACGCCGGAC
>NZ_JBHWJL010000562.1:0-1348 GCF_042731495.1 Streptomyces sp. NPDC059853 | reverse complement strand
GTAGTCCACACGGCTTCGTTCACTGCCGTTCGCCGTACCTTGACGGCGCCGCACTGGTGCGGCGCCGTTTCCCTTGGAACGCTGAGGCGCCCGATGCCGACGCGTCCGAGGGAGTCCTGGTGATCCACCGCGCACCGAGCACCACAGCACGCCACCGCCGCATCCCGGCCCCGCGCACCCGGGCCCCGGTCGCGGCGGCCGTCGCCGCCCTGGCCCTGGGTCTGCTGCCGGCCGGGGCCGCCGGCGCCGCCACCGGCACCACCGGCGGCGAGGGCCTGGAGCTGTCCCGCACCGTCCAGCCGCTGGGCCCCGGCACCGAACTGACCCGCTATCAGAGCCTGGAACCCACCGGCTGGCACAGCGCCCAGTCCCTCACCGTCGATCTGTCGGCCGGCGCCCGCGTGGAAGCACTCGCCCCCGACGACGTGGCGGACGCCGCCCCGCTGAGCGAACTGGTCCGCGACCACGACCCCGGCCCCGGGCGGGCCACGGTGGCCGCCGTCAACGCCGACTTCTTCGACATCAACGGCACCAAGGCACCGCTGGGCCCCGGCATCACCGGCGGCGCGCTGCGGCACTCCGCCTCCGACGGCGCGCCGGTGGACGTAGTCGGCTGGGGCCCGGGCGAGGTGGGCCGCGTCCTGGAGGTGTACGCCGAGGGCAGTCTGCTGCTGCCGGACGGCGTGGCGGACATCGCCTCCGTCAACGCCGCCCGCGTCCCGGCCGGCGGCATCGGCGTGTACACCGCGGACTGGGGCACCGCCGACCGGGCCCTGACCGTCACCGGGGCCGGGGCCGTCACCGAGGTGCTCGTCCGGGACGAGACGGTGATCTCCGTCTCCGGCACGGCGGGCCGCGACCGGGTGCCGCGGGACGCGACCGTCCTGCTGGGCAGGGACGCCGGAGCCCGTACCCTGGCCGCCCTCGCCCCCGGCGACCCGGTGGTGCTGGAGTACGGGGCGCGCACCGGGGACGGCAGTCCGCTGCCCGAGGAGGCGGTCGGCGGCCGGGGCCTGCTGGTGATCGACGGGGAGCCGCAGAACTGGGAGGGCCGGCCCAACAACGCGGCGGCCCCGCGCACGGCGGTCGGCTTCTCCCGGGACGGCGGCGAGATGTACCTGGTCACGGTGGACGGCCGGCAGCAGCACGCGGGCGGCGCCACCCTCACCGAGCTGGCGGTGCTGCTGGCCGACCTCGGCGCGTACACCGCGCTGAACCTGGACGGCGGCGGCTCCACCACGCTGCTGGCCCGCGCTCCCGGCGACAGCGCGCCCCGGCTCGTCAACAGCCCCTCCGACGGCGCCGAGCGCCCGGTGCCCAACGGCCTGGCGGTGACGGTGCCGCTCGG
>NZ_JBHWJL010000561.1:0-1369 GCF_042731495.1 Streptomyces sp. NPDC059853 | reverse complement strand
GCGCGGGGCGGCGCCCCGGGCCAGCCGGGGGAAGTCGGTGGGAGCGGCGGCGGGCACGGTGCTCAGCGTCCGTGCCGCAGGGCCGGGTGCTCGCCGGCCGCGACCAGGTCGGCGACGGCGGTACGGGGGTCGCGTCCGGTCACCAGGGACTCGCCGACCAGGACGGCGTCGGCGCCCTCGTTGGCGTAGGCGATCAGGTCGTGCGGGCCGCGCACGCCCGACTCGGCGACCTTGATCAGGTGGTCGGGGATCTCGGGGGCGACCCGGGCGAAGGTGCCCCGGTCGACCTCCAGCGTCTTCAGGTCGCGGGCGTTGATCCCGACGATCTTCGCCCCGGCGGCCACGGCGCGCTCCGCCTCTTCCTCGTCGTGCGCCTCCACCAGCGGGGTCAGCCCGATGGACTCGGCCCGCTCCACCAGCGACACCAGCGCGTCCTGCTCCAGGGCGGCCACGATCAGCAGCACCAGGTCCGCGCCGTACGCGCGGGCCTCCCACAGCTGGTAGGAGGTGACCACGAAGTCCTTGCGCAGCACCGGGATGTCGACCCGGGCGCGGACGGCCTCCAGGTCGGCCAGCGAGCCGCCGAACCGCCGCTCCTCGGTCAGGACGGAGATCACCGCGGCGCCGCCCGCCTCGTAGTCGGCGGCGAGCCCGGCCGGGTCGGCGATGGCGGCCAGCGCGCCCTTGGAGGGGCTGGACCGCTTGACCTCGCAGATCACCCGGACCCCGTCGCCCTTGAGGGCGGCGACCCCGTCCCTGGCCTGCGGCGCCTTGGCCGCGCGCTGCTTCAGCTCGTCCAGGCTCACCCGGGCCTGGCGCTCGGCGAGGTCCGCACGCACTCCGTCGATGATCTCGTCGAGCACACTCACGCGGCGGCCTCCAGTCGTAAGGGATTCGCGGATCGATCGGACACACCGATGGTATCGGGCCCGGGGCAGAGGTTACGCCCCCGGCGGGAACAGCGGCAGATTGCGCAGCACGGTGAACGCCGCCACCGCCGCCGCCAGGGCCCAGCGGCAGGCGGCGGGTACGGCCGGCGGCCGCACGGGGCGGCCGCGCAGTTCGGCGACCAGCCAGGCCAGCAGGGCGGTGCCGAGGGCGAGGGCGGCGACCACGACCAGCGCGTTGGCGGCCAGCGCCTGGCCGGGCAGCCCGTGGGCCAGGGCGTGGGCGGCGCGCAGCCCGCCGCAGCCGGGGCAGTCCCAGCCGGTGAGGGCGGGCAGCGGGCAGGCGGGGTAGGGGGCGTCGGGCGCTCCGGGGTCCACGGTGGCGACCACGGCCCAGGCGGCGCCCGCCGTGGCGAGTGCGGCGAGCGGGGCGGCGGCCCGGCGCAGGCGGCGCGCGGCGGGGGCGGGGGGGGGCACGGGCT
>NZ_JBHWJL010000560.1:0-1378 GCF_042731495.1 Streptomyces sp. NPDC059853 | reverse complement strand
CTCGTACACCCACTGGGCGACGTCGTAGGACGGTTCGATCTCCAGCTCCAGGGCGGTGACCACCCCGAGCGCGCCGAGCGAGACGACCGCGCCGGGGAAGACGTCCGGGTCGGCGGCGCGGTCGAGGCGGACGGTGTCGCCGCCGGGGCCTATGAGTTCGAGCGCCGTCACGGCCGAGGCCAGGCCGCGCTGGGAGTCGCCCGAGCCGTGGGTGCCGGTGGCGCAGGAACCGGCCACCGAGATGTGCGGCAGGGAGGCCAGGTTGGCGAGTGCGAAACCGGCCGCGTGGAGGGCGGCGTTGACCTCGGCGTACCGCAGGCCGCCGCCGATGGTGACCCGGCGGCGCGCGGCGTCGATGTCGATGCGGGGCGGCAGTCCGTCCACCCGGACCAGATCGCCGGGGGTGTCGGCGATGAGGTTGAAGGAGTGCCCGCTGCCCAGGACGCGCAGCTGCCGCGATCCGGCGACGACGCGCCGCAATTCCGCGACGGAGGCCGGACGGTGCAGCCGCTGGGCGCCGAAGGTCACATTGCCCGCCCAGTTCCGCGCGGGAGCGTTGATCGTCACCATGCGCCCGACGGTATTACGGAATGACCGCAAAGGGCAGCTGACCGGGCAACCTTCTTGCGGCGGGCGGCCGCGCAAGAACGGGGAGAGCGCGGACGGCCTGGGCATCAAGGAGGGCCGGGGCGAGGGCAGCCGGGTGGTCGGCGCCCGGCTGTGGCGCAACGCCGACGACGGGTTCGAACGCCTGGCTGCTCGAGTCGGCGATCACCATCGAGAACTCCCTCGCCTGGGGCAACGGCTTCAACCACGGGGACTTCCCCGACTTCGAGGGCGACGGCAACGGCTTCAAGAGGGGCGGCGGCAACCCGGGCCCGGCCGCCGGTCACACCCTGACCCACTCGATCGCCTTCGACAACGCGGAGGACGGCGTCACCGACAACGGCAACCCGGGGGCGCTCACCATCTCCCGCACCACCACCTTCCGCAACGGCGACACCGGCTTCCAGGTCAACCGCTCCGCCTCCACCCTGACCGCGAACCCGTCCGTCGCCGACGCCCGCGCCGTCAACCTCGGCAGCTCCACCGCCGTCGGCAACTCCTGGGACCTGGGCGGCGACTGGGGTCCCGGCTCCGTCCTGTCCACCGACACCGCCCTGGTCACCGGCGACCGGGCGGCGGACGGCTCCCCGCCGTCCACCGACTTCCTCCTCCCGCGCGACGGCCGGGCCATCGGCGCCCGCCTGTGACCGGGAACGGTTCCGCGGCCGGGCCGGGCTGACACCGCGGCCGGGCCGACAAGCGGCCCCGTACCCCCGCCGGTTCGGCGGGCGTACGGGGCCGCCGTGCTGTGCGGGTCAGCGGTGTTCGGGGT
>NZ_JBHWJL010000559.1:0-1392 GCF_042731495.1 Streptomyces sp. NPDC059853 | reverse complement strand
GGTGCCGTACGCGGCCGGCCCCGGCACGCTCCCCGCCACCAGCGCCCCCAGCCCGTCCGGCCGGGCGGCCGGCACCCGGGCGCGGCAGCCCAGCGTCAGCGCGGTGCGCGAGACCAGCCCGCACAGCACCGCGGCGGCGAGCCCGTACCGCTGCCCCGCGCCGTACAGCTCGGCGAGCGCGCCCACCTGGGCCAGCAGCGTCACCAGCAGCGTGACGACGCCGAACGGACCGATGTCCGAGCGCTTCATCACCGCCAGCGCGCCCTCGGCCGGCCTGCCGCTGCCGAGCCCGTCGGCGACATCCGCGAGCCCGTCCAGGTGCAGGGCCCGGCTGAGCAGCACCGGCACCGCCACCGTCCCCAGCGCGGTGAGGAACGGGCCGAAACCCAGCCGCAGCAGCACCCACCCGGCCCCGGCCGCGCACAGCCCCACCACACAACCCACCACGGGAGCGCACAGCATCCCCGCCCGGGCGGTGCGCCGGTCCCAGCGCGGCGGCGGGCCGACCGGCAGCACGGTCAGCGTCCCGAAGGCGAACCGCAGACCGTGCCGCACTGCGTCCAACGGGGGAGCGGGCGGCGTGGCATCCATGAGGCGGCAGCGTAGTGCCGGGCGCTCGGGAACCATGCGGGAAGCATGGGGCACTGGCTGGAGCGCAACATCATCGAACCGGGCAAGCTGCCGCTGCTGCTGGCGCTGGCCGCGTTCGTCATCACCTTCGCCGTCACCCGCTGCATCACCCGGCTGATCCGGGCGGGGCGCGGACCGTTCCACGACGTCACGGGAGCCGGCGGGGAACACGTGCACCACGTGGTGCCCGGCGTCATCCTCATGCTGATCGGCGGCTTCGGCGGCATCGCGGCCGGCGCGGTCGGGGTCACCGCCTCGGTGGTGGCGGTGCTGTTCGGGATCGGTGCGGGTCTGGTGCTCGACGAGTTCGCGCTGATCCTGCATCTGCACGACGTGTACTGGAGCGAACAGGGCCGGCAGAGCGTCGAGATCGTCGTCGTCACCGCGGCCCTGGTGGCGATGCTGCTGGCCGGGTTCGTGCCGCTGGACATCAACAACGTCTCCACCGAGGAACGGCTGACCCGTGGCAACGCCATCGCGGCCGTGCTGGTGAACTTCGCCCTGGTGCTCGTCACCCTGCTCAAGGGCAAACGGTGGCTGGCGCTGTGGGGTGTCCTGCTGCCGCCCCTCGCCCTGGTGGGCGCGGTGCGCCTGGCCCGCCCCGGCTCGCCGTGGGCCAATCGCCTCTACCGCCGCCACCCCCGGATCGCCGCCCGCGCCGCACGCCGCGCCGCCCGCCACGACGCACGCTGGGCGGGCCCCAGCCGCCGCGCCGAGGACTGGCTGGGCGGCGCACCGACCGGCGAACGGCGTGGGGAGGAG
>NZ_JBHWJL010000558.1:0-1397 GCF_042731495.1 Streptomyces sp. NPDC059853 | reverse complement strand
GTCGGCTGAGGGGGCACCGCGCCCGGGCGCCGGAGCACAGCGCCGGAGCGAATGGGACATTCCGAACAATGAGCGCCATAGCGCCTCTTGGGTGGAGGCCCGTGACCGACCTCACTTTCCGGCCGGTCCGGGCCTCCGCCGCACTCCGGCGGCCCCGCCACGATGTCCGTTAAGTAGGAAAAGCGCACCTGAAGTTGGTGGCCCCGCGGTCCGGCACGCCCCCCGGCGCGCCGGACCGTTTCCCTTCCGTGCTCCCGCGGACGCCGCCCGGAGCCGGTTGTCCTGTCCGAATTAACGGGATTACCGTGCTCCCGCGTCGCACCCGCGACGATCCGAGACCGGACGCCGAGTCCTGTCACCGGTCACGGAAACGCAGTCCTTCCCCATGACAGGAGCGGGGGACCCACTTCCCGCCGGACCGCGCACCCGCGGACCGGCTCGGGGTGAAGCCGCCGCCGTACGGCTCGTCCGCACGGCAGTGGCCGGGCTACTTCTCCGGCCCGAACCCGACAGCTCACCTCGCAGGCGATGAGAGGAGCCCCCGTATGTCCGGACGCGGTCGTCACCGCGCCTCGCGCGCCCCCCGCTTCACCCGTACCTCCGTCCTGCTGGCCGCCTCCGGCGCCGCGATCGCCGTGCCGCTGGCCACCGCCGGCGCCGCGCACGCCGCCGACGAGCCGGCGGTCACCGCCACGTACACCGTCAAGGCCGGTGACAGCCTCAGCAAGATCGCCCGTGACCTGCACCTCGACGGCGGCTGGAAGGCCCTGTACGAGGAGAACAAGGCCGCTGTCGGCGCCGACGCCGGTCTGATCAAGCCCGGTCTGAAGCTCCAGCTGTCCTCCTACGCGGGTGCTCAGACCGCCACCGCCGCGGCCGAGGAGGCCGCCGAGGCCACCCCGGCTCCCGCCACGGGCGGCTGGGTCTCCCCGATCGCCGACGGCTCGCTCGCCACCGGCTACAAGGTGGCCGGCTCCATGTGGGCCAGCGGCTACCACACCGGCATCGACTTCCCGGCCGCCACCGGCACCCCGGTGCTGGCCGTGGGCGACGGCGAGGTCGTCTCGGCCGGTGACGGCGGCAGCTACGGCAACCAGGTGATCGTCAAGCACGCCGACGGCCACTACAGCCAGTACGCCCACCTGTCCTCCGTCTCCGTGAGCGCCGGCCAGTCGGTGTCCGCAGGCGACCAGCTCGGCGGCGTCGGCAGCACCGGCAACAGCACCGGGCCGCACCTGCACTTCGAGATCAGGACCGGCCCGGACTACGGCTCGGACATCGACCCGCTGGCCTTCCTGCGGTCCCAGGGCGTCACCCTCTGACCCCCGTGCCCCCCGTGCCCCCCGTGGCCCGCTGAGCCACGGACCCCGCGCGCCCCGCCGTCCCCCCGGAACGGC
>NZ_JBHWJL010000557.1:0-1414 GCF_042731495.1 Streptomyces sp. NPDC059853 | reverse complement strand
CGGTGGCCCGCTCGGCGCTCTCCCCGCGCCGGCGGCGGCGCCCGCCACGGCGACGGCGGCGCGAGGGCCGCTCGTGCTCCTCGGCGGTCTCGGCCTCGTCGGTCTCCTCCACCAGTTCGGCCTCATCGGGCTCGACCTCGGCTTCGGCCAGCGCGGCGGCCTCGGCGGCGGCCCGCTCGGGCGTCTGGAACATCGGCGGCTGGAAGACCGGCGGCTGGAACACGGCGGTGGCCGGCACCGGCACGGCGGGCGGCTGCGGCTCCGATGCGCTCCCCGCACGGTCCTCGGTCACGGATCCCCTGGCCTTTCCCTCATCGATCGGCGCGGCGGACCGCACGGCCCGGCGGCGCCGGCGCGGCGCGGCGGCGTCCTCCTCGGAACCGCTCAGGTCAGCCTCCACGGCCCGCGTCCCTTCTCCGCCCTGCGACACGCCCCGATCGCGGGACGGCTCGGCGGCGGCCGATCGGGTGGCCTGCCGGCGCCGGCGCGGTGCGGCGGTCTCCTCCGCCGCGTCCGTGCCCTGCCCGCTCCCGCTCGCGGCGGTGGCGTCCGGGGTGGACGCGGCGCGGGTGGCCCGGCGGCGCTGCCGCGGGGCGGCGGGCTCCGTCCCGGTCTCGGTAACGGCCTCGGCGGATGCCTCGTCCGCGGGTGCCGCGGCCCGGGTGGCACGGCGCCGGGTACGCGGCGCGGCGGGCTCCTCGGTCTCCTCGGTCACGTCCTGAGCCGGAGCGGCGGTCTCCGCGCCGGATTCCGCGCGGGTGGCACGGCGCCGGGTGCGCGGCGCGGACGCCTCGGGCTCCACGGCTTCGGGGGCGTTCCCGGCGGGTACGGCGGTGGGCTCGGCCCCGGCCTCGGGCGCGGCGGCCGGACGCGTCGCACGACGCCGCTTGCGCGGCGCGGACGGTTCGGACTCCACGGGTTCTGCGGCGCTCTCGGCGGGCGCGGCGGCGGGCTGCTCGGCAGCCGGTGCGGCAGCACTCTCCGCGACGGCCTCCGGGGCGGCGGCCGGACGCGTGGCACGACGGCGCTTGCGCGGCGGCGCGGGCTCGTCCGGCGCGGGCTCGGCGGCCGGTGCGGCGGCGGACTCGGCCGGTGCGGCAGCGGGCTGCTCTGCGGCCGGTACGGCGGCGCTCTCCGCGACGGCTTCGGGCGCGGCGGCGGGACGGGTGGCACGGCGGCGCTTGCGCGGCGCCGACGCCTCGGGCTCCACCGGCTCGGCGGCGCTCAGCGCGGCGGAGGCGTCGGGGGTGTCGGCCGCGTCGGTGTCCTGCACCGGCTGGGCCGTCTCGGCCGGGGTCTGGGCCACGGCCTCCGGCGCGGCGGCCGGACGCGTGGCGCGGCGGCGCCTGCGGGGCGACGCGGTCTCCTCCGGGGTGCCCGCCTCGCTCACGGCGGGTGTCCCGGCGCTCTCCGG
>NZ_JBHWJL010000556.1:0-1426 GCF_042731495.1 Streptomyces sp. NPDC059853 | reverse complement strand
TATCGCCCGGGTCCCGGCCCCCGGGGCCTGTCCGACACAGAGCGCCGGTCAGGCGGGATGTGTCAGACAGGCCCTGAGCCGGGCGGAACGCGTCACGCGCCGCGCAGCACCGCCCCGGTGCGCTCCACCGCGGCGGCCACCGCCGCCTCGCGGGCCGCCGTCGCCTCCTCGGCCGTCAGGGTGCGGTCCGGCGCCCGGAAACGCAGCGCGTACGCCAGCGACTTGCGGCCCTCGCCCAGCTGCTCGCCGGTGAAGACGTCGAACAGCCGCAGCGACTCCAGCAGCTCACCCGCCCCGTCGCGCAGCGCGGCCTCCACCGCGCCGGCCGGCACGGACGCGTCGACCACCAGGGCGACGTCCTGAGTGGCCACCGGGAAGGTGGAGATCCGCGGCGCGGTCACCGCCTCCGTACCGGCCCGCTGGAGCAGGTCGAGGTCGACCTCCGCCGCGCTGGTGCGCTCCGGCAGCCCCAGCGCCTTGATCACCCGAGGGTGCAGCTCACCGGCGTGCCCGGCGAGCACCTGCTCGCCGTCGACCCGCACATACAGCGCCGCGCAGCGTCCCGGGTGCCACGGCGCGTACTGGGCGGCGGTCACCGTCAGCTCGGCGCCCGCCTCGCGGGCCACCGTGCGGGCCGCCTCGATCGCGTCGCTCCAGCCGGACGGACGCGGGCCGCCCCACCAGCCGGCCTGCTCCCGCGCGCCGGAGAGCACCACGGCGGCGTACCGGGGCTGCTCGGGCAGCGCCGCGTCCAGCCCCGCGATCTCCTCCGCCGAGGGGCGGCGGGTCACCGGCAGCCGTACCGGGGTGCTCTCCTCGCCGGTCGGCAGGAACACCAGACCGGTCTCGAAGAGCGCCAGGTCGTGGCTGCCGCGCCCGTCGTTGCGGCGCAGCGCCGCCAGGAGCCCCGGCAGCAGCGTGGTGCGCAGCGCGGGTTCCTCGTCGGAGAGCGGGTTGGCCAGGGTGACGGTACGGCGCCTGGGGTCGTCCGCGGGCACCTGGAGGGCGTCGAGGGCCGCCGTGCCGATGAACGGGTAGTTCAGCGCCTCGACGTAGCCGGCCCCGGCCAGCGCCCGGCCCACCCGCCGGTGGAGCCGCTGCCGCCGGGTCAGCCCCCGGCCGGCCGGGGGGCGCGGCAGGGTGGAGGGCAGGTTCTCGTACCCCTCCAGCCGGATGACTTCCTCGGCCAGGTCGTTGGGGTCGGTCAGGTCGGGACGCCAGCTGGGGACGGTGACGGTCAGCTCGTCGGAGCCGTAGACGTCGCAGCCCACCTCCTGGAGCCGCCGGACGACCGTCTCGCGGCCGTAGGCCACGCCCGCGACCCGGTCCGCGTGGTCGGCGGCCACCTTGATGGTGCGCGGGGTGAGCGGCACCGACACCTGGGTGACGCCGGCCCCGGCGGTGCCGCCGGCCAGCAGCACCAGCA
>NZ_JBHWJL010000555.1:0-1441 GCF_042731495.1 Streptomyces sp. NPDC059853 | reverse complement strand
CGGCCGACCCCGCCGCCCCCGTCCTGGTCACCGGCGCCACCGGCCGCCAGGGCGGCGCCACCGCCCGCGCCCTGCGCGCCGCCGGTGTCCCCGTCCGGGCCCTGGTCCGCGACCCCGGCACCCCCCGCGCCCGCGCCGTCGAAGCCCTCGGCGCCACCCTGGTCACCGGCGACCTCGACGACCCGGCCTCGCTGCGCCGCGCCGCCGACGGCGCCCGCGCCGTCTTCTCGGTCCAGATGCCCGACTTCGCCGCCCGTGGCTTCGACGGCGAACTCGCCCAGGGCCGCAACCTGGTCGAGGCCGCGCGCGCCGCCGATGTGCCGCAGTTCGTCCACACCTCCGTGTCCCGCAACGAGGCGCCCCAGTGGTCCGGCTGGGCCGCCCTGAAGCCGTACTTCGCCGCCAAGTCCGGTATCGAGGACGCGGTACGCGCGGCGGACTTCCCGTCCTGGACGCTGATCCGGCCGGCCTTCTTCATGGAGAACTTCGAACCCGCCATGGCATTCTTCTTCCCGCGCGGGGTGGCCGGCGGCCTGGTGAGCGTCATCAAGCCCACGACCCGGCTCTCCCTCGTCGCGGCCACCGACGTCGGCAGCGCCGCCGCCGCGGCCGTCGCCGACCCGGCCCGGTTCCACCGGGTCGAGCTCGAACTGGCCGGCGACCACCTGCCGATGACCGAGATCGCCGCGATCCTCTCCGACGTGCTGGGCACCGAGCTGACCGCCCCCGACATGACGGAGGAGCAGGCCACCGCGGCCGGGATGCCGGGCATGGGCGCCTCCCACGAACTCATGAACGTGGCCGGCCAGCCCGCGCGCCCCGCCTTCGCGCAGGCGCTCGGCATCCCGGTCACCGGCTTCGCGCAGTGGGCGCGCGAGACCCTGAAGCCGACCGCCTGACCGGGACCGCCGACCGCTACCGCATCCGGTCTGTCAGCAGCACCCGCGCCAGCTCCACCTGCGGCGGCTCCAGCGCGGTCTTGCCGTCCTCGATGTCCCACAGGGCGTTCTGGAGCACCCGGCCCAGCGTCCACACCGCCGCCCGCCGCCGGTCGAGCCCCACCCGCTCGGTCAGCTGATCGAAGCGGCGCAGCACCGTGGCACGCGGGTCACCGCTCGCGGCGACGACCTCGTCCCACCGGGAGTCCAGCGCCGGCCACAGATCGAACCCCGGGTCCCCCACGAGGGGTTCGGGGTCGATCGCCAGCCACGGCTCCCGGGTACCGGCCAGCACGTTGTCCTGGTGCAGGTCCCAGTGCAGCAGCCGGTCACCCGCCTCACCCAGCACCTCGGCCACCGCGTCCGCGCAGACGGACACCAGCCGCCGCTCGTCCGGATCGGCCAGCGAGCGGACGGCGGCGGGTGCGGCCTCCACCATCGCCGCGGCGGCCGAGAAGAACGCCGCGGCCAAGCGCGAGGAGGCGGACGCCCTCTTCGAGGAC
>NZ_JBHWJL010000554.1:0-1444 GCF_042731495.1 Streptomyces sp. NPDC059853 | reverse complement strand
CGCCCATCGCCCCGGCCGCCCCGGCCGGGCGGTGCTCCGTGGCGGGCCCGGCACCCTCCGGCCCCGGGTCCGGGAGCACCCCGCCCGCAGGGCCCTCACCGGCAGAACCACCGGCCCTCGCCCGACTGCCCGCCGCCCCTCGCGCGGAGCGCGTCCCTGCCGCCCCGCCGGCGGCATCTCCGCCGTCCGCAGGAGTGGATCCGCGCTTCCTCCGGTGTTTCCCACCGCCTCCACCCGCCGCACCGGTGGCACCGGTCGAGGCCGCGCGCCCCGGTGTCTCCGCCCGACCGGGCGGGCGGTGCTCCGTGGCGGGCCCGGCACCCTCCGGCCCCGCGTCCGGCCGCGCCCCGTCCGCAGCTCCCCCACCGGCAGAACCACCGACGCCCGCGCGACCGCTCGCCGCCCCGGTAGTCCCCTCCGCAGCGTCGCCCCCTCCCGTACCACCGGCCCCGGGCGCCCTCCGCACCGCCGCCTCAGGCGCACGCGCCGCCGCGCCGCGCTCCCCGCCGTCCGCACCGCCGGTGACCGCCCCCGCCGCCGTCCGGCGGCGGGTCTTCGGGCGGGCCGTCGCCTTCGCTCTCGTCTTCGCCTTGTGTCTCATCGGCTCTGCGCCCCTTCGTACACATCCATCAGTCGCCCGGCCGCCCGGCCGATGTCGTAGTGGTGCACCGCCTCGGGGACCGGGAAGCGGTGCGGGGCCCGGTCCAGTTCGGTGCGCAGCGCCGCCCGCAGGGCGTCGGCGCCCGCCGCCACCCGGCGGGCGCCGGGGGCCGCCCGGCGCGGGAGTTCGTCGATCGCCGGGCACGTCACGTGCAGCACCGGCAGCCCCGCCGCCAGCGCCTCCAGCGCGGCGAGCCCGAAGGTCTCCTCCATCGACGCGGACACGAAGACGTCCATCGCCGACAGCGCTTCCGGTACCGCGCTCTCTCCCGGCAGCAGCACCCGCCCGGCCACGCCCAGCTCCGCCGCCAGCCGTTCCAGCGCGCCGCGCAGCGGCCCTTCGCCCACCAGGACCAGCCGCACCGCGTCCGGCAGTCCCGCCACCGCCCGGACGAGGTCGGGGAAGCCCTTGCCCGGCACCAGCCGCCCCACCCCGCCCACCAGCACGGCGTCCGGCGGCACGCCGAGCCGGGCCCGGACGGCGGCCCGCGCGTCCGGGTCGTACCGGAACCGTTCCGGGGCGATGCCGTTCGGGACGACGTGGATCCGCTCCGCCGGGACCCCCCACTGCCGCAGCCGCCCGGCGACCGTCCCCGAGACCGCGACCGTCGCCCGGCCGAGCCGTTCGGTCGCCAGGTAGAGCGCCCGGGTTCCGGGCGTCAGCGGACGGCCCTCCATCACCCGTTCGCCGAGGGAGTGTTCGGTGGCCACGACCGCCCGTACGCCGGCCAGCCGGGCGGCGATCCGTCCGTACACGCACGCACGGTACAGATGGGTGTGGACC
>NZ_JBHWJL010000553.1:0-1457 GCF_042731495.1 Streptomyces sp. NPDC059853 | reverse complement strand
GGATCATCGACGGCTGCCGCCAGGGGGCCCTTGGTGCCCGCCACCTTGATCGCGGACACCAAGGGCCTGACGGGGTGTGGCGTCTCCGTCGGTTGTCCGTGCATCTGCGGCAGTGGTGCACGGTGCCGCGAGGTGTGGTGGCGTCAGTGCCGGACGCCGGTCCGGGCGGCTTGTTCGACTCGGGCGATGAGCCGGCTGTTGTGGGCAGCGTGCTGGAGTCCCGGGGTGCGGTGGGTGCCGTTCGTGATGTCGCGGGCCAGGCCGGCGTAGACCTCGCCGACGTTGATGGAAGCGCCCGTCCAGATGTCGGCGGCGGTGAGTCCGTGCACGCGGCTCGGTCTCTCGGTCGAGAAGGTTCGTCACCGGCAACCGTCCCTGCCGAGTACGCAAGCCAGGCATGCGAGGCTGAGAAGAGGAGCTCCAAAAAGCTCTTTCGGAACGGTCAGGCTCGTAAGACGCCCCGTGCAGCGCAGCTATGGGCAGCCGAAGAAGACATCATCGTCGGCCCAGCCGATGTTGGCCCAGTTCTCGGCCTCAGCCGGTTCGAATTCGGGGTAGAGGGCGGTGAGCTCCCGCAGCAGCCATGAGGTGAAGCGTGCCGCGCCCTGCGGGCAGACGTGGATGCCGTCCTCGCTCCGGTCGACCCGCCCTTCGTATTCCCTGGAGTATTCCTCTCCCCAGACCGCCGAGGCGTCGAGGTATTCCACCGCCTCGTGGTCCTCGGCCACGCTCCGCGCGATGTCGTGGGCACTGGCGAGCTCATCCATGTGGCCTGCGTAGAACTCGTCCGGCTCGATGGGAGGCATCGAGACCAGCAGCAGGTCGGCGTCGACGTCCGCGGCAGCCTCGGCCAGGTTGCGGTAGGAGTCCTCCTGCTCCTCGGGGGTGCCCCAGTCATAGCTGGTCAGCTGGTAGACGACCACCCCGCCCTCGGCCTTCTGCACTCGTCCCAGCAGGTCTTTCCAGGCGGCGTCGGCGTTGGGACCCACCAGGTTGCCCCCTCCGGTGGAGGTCCCGTCGACGAAGTAGGCGCCGGACTCCGCCATGGCCTGCCGGACCGCGACCGCCTGCTGCGCAGCCACGGAGTCCCCCAGGAACAGCATCGGGGAGACCCCGGACTCCGAGGCGGTCGGGGATTCGGTCCCTCCCTGCTGTCCGCTGTCTCCGGTACCGCCGGTGAGGCTCCCGCAGGCAGAGAGGACCAGCGCGGAGGCGGCGAGCCCGGCGGTGGTGAGGATGATCTTCGACAATGTGGTTCGTGATGGCATGCGCCCGACTCTGCTGACCGGGTGTCCCCGGGAATCCGCGGGAATGTCGCAGAAGTGTCGCAGAAGGCTTCTCTGTCTTGGAGTCCCTGCTCGCCGCCGCCATGGCGTTCGTAGAGTGGGCACGTGACCTCCGTTCTGCTCATCGAAGACGACTCGCTGGTGCGGCGCAGCCTTGAGATTGCGCTGGGC
>NZ_JBHWJL010000552.1:0-1463 GCF_042731495.1 Streptomyces sp. NPDC059853 | reverse complement strand
GTGCCGGGGTGTGCCACACCCAGGCGGGGCCGTGCCGCTCCTCGGTAGACTCCCGCGCGTGACGGGCAACCACCTGGGGGCGTTTCTGCGGGCACGGCGGGCGCGGGTGCGGCCGGCCGAGGTGGGGATGCCGAGCCACGGCCAGCGCCGGGTGGCCGGGCTGCGGCGCGAAGAGGTCGCGGTGCTGGCGGGGATGAACGCCGACTACTACACCCGGCTGGAACAGGGCCGCGAACGGCACCCGTCCGCGCAGGTCCTGGACGCGCTCGGCCGGGCGCTGCGGCTTGAGCCGGACGCGTGCGCGCATCTGCACCGGCTGGCCGGGGCGGCGCCGCCCGCCCCGCCCGCCCCGCCGGTGGACACCGTCTCACCGGCGCTGCGGCTGCTGCTGGCGGGCGCCGGGCCGGCCACCCCGGCGTTCGTGATCAACCGGACGCTGGACATCCTGGCCGCCAACGCCGTGGCCGGCGCGCTGTTCTCGCCGTTCGCGCGGGCGGACAATCTGGCCCGGATGACATTCCTGGACCCGGCCGCTCCGGCCTTCCACTCCCGCTGGGGGTACACGGCGCGCACCACGGTGGCGCATCTGCGGGAGGCCGCGGGCCACGACCCGGACGATCCCCGGCTGCGGACGCTCGTTGCCGGACTGAGCGCGGAAAGCGCGGAGTTCGCGCGGCTGTGGGCCGCCCACGACGTCCAGGCGAAGACGAGCGACACCAAGCACCTGCGGCACCCGCGCACCGGGCCGCTGGAGGTGACGTACCAGATGTTCGACGTACGGGACGCGCCCGGGCAGCAGTTGGTGGTGTACCTGGCCGAGCCGGGCAGCGCGGCCGAACGCGGGCTGCGCCTCCTGGCGCGGGACGTGAGGGGCGGTCCCGGCGGTGCGGACGACGGGGACGGCGCCATGCGGTGACCCCGCCTCCGCGCCCGGGGGCCTCCGCGCACTCCTTCGTGACCACGGAACCGATGAACTTCACGAAGGAGAACCACACATGAACACCTCTGCTCCCTTCGCCGTGCCGGACGCGTTCCGCGCGGCGCACGACGCCGCCTGGACGGACACCCTGCCCGGCCTGGTCGCGGAGCTGCTGGAGCGGTGGACGCTGCGGCCGGACGGGGCCGTCGGGCACGGCATGGCCGGCATCGTGCTGCCGGTGCGCCGCGCGGACGGGCAGCCCGCCGTGCTGAAGATCCAGCAGCCGGGCGAGGACAACGCGGCCGTGGTGCCGGGCCTGCGCGCCTGGGACGGGCGGGGCATCGTCCGGCTGCTCGACCACGACACCACGGGCAGCGGCGCGCTGCTGCTGGAACGGCTGGACGCGGCACGGCCGTTGTCGTCCCTCGCTGACGATGTGACCGCGTGCGACATCCTCGGCGGGCTGCTGGCCCGGCTGGTGGCCGTGCCGGCGCCGCCGGGGACCCGGCAGCTGGCCGGCATCGCCGCGGCGATGGTGGAGGCC
>NZ_JBHWJL010000551.1:0-1465 GCF_042731495.1 Streptomyces sp. NPDC059853 | reverse complement strand
CCATCGCCCGGCGCACCCACCGCTACGCGGCGCTGCTGGCGGCCGGGCTGCGCGCCGGCGGCGTCGAACTGGCGCACGCGCAGTTCTTCGACACCGTGACCGCCCGGGTGCCCGGCCGCGCCGCCGCCGTGGTGGCCGCCGCCCGCGAGGCCGGGGTCAATCTGCGCCAGGACGGCCCCGACGTGGTCGGGATCGCCTGCGACGAGACCACCACCCGCGCCGAACTGGCCGCCGTGTGGGCCGCCTTCGGCGTGGACCCGGCGCACACCGACATCGACGCACTGGACGCCGCGACCCCGGACGCGCTGCCGGCCGGCCTGCTGCGCACGGACGCGTACCTCACCCACCCGGTCTTCCACGAGCACCGCTCCGAGACCGCGATGCTGCGCTACCTGCGCCGCCTCGCGGACCGCGACTACGCGCTGGACCGGGGCATGATCCCGCTCGGCTCCTGCACCATGAAGCTCAACGCCACGGTGGAGATGGAGCCGGTCACCTGGCCGGAGTTCGCCGCGCTGCACCCGTTCGCGCCGATCGAGCAGGCCGAGGGCTACCGCACCCTGATCCGGGAGCTGGAGGAGGGGCTGGCGGAGATCACCGGCTACGACCGGGTCTCGCTCCAGCCCAACGCCGGTTCGCAAGGCGAGCTGGCCGGGCTGCTGGCGGTGCGCGCCTACCACCGTGCGAACGGCGCCCCGCAGCGCACGGTGTGCCTGATCCCGTCCTCCGCGCACGGCACCAACGCGGCGAGCGCGGTGATGGCCGGGATGAAGGTGGTCGTGGTCGCCACCGGCGAGAACGGTGACGTGGACGTCGCCGATCTGCGGGCCAAGATCGACCGGCACCGCGAGGAGCTGGCGGTGCTGATGGTCACCTACCCCTCCACGCACGGGGTGTTCGAGGACAACATCCAGGAGATCTGCGCCGCGGTGCACGACGCGGGCGGCCAGGTGTACGTGGACGGCGCCAACCTCAACGCGCTGGTCGGACTGGCCCGGCCGGGCCGGTTCGGCGCGGACGTCTCGCACCTGAACCTGCACAAGACCTTCTGCATCCCGCACGGCGGCGGCGGCCCCGGGGTCGGCCCGGTGGCGGTGCGCGAGCACCTGGCGCCGTATCTGCCCGGGCATCCGCTCCAGCCGACGGCCGGGCCCGAGGACGGCCCGGTGGGCCCGGTGTCGGCGGCGCCGTGGGGGTCGGCCGGGATCCTGCCCATCTCCTGGGCGTATCTGCGGCTGATGGGCCCGGAGGGCCTGCGGGCGGCGACCCAGACGGCGGTGCTGGGCGCCAACTACATCGCCAAGCGGCTCGCCCCGCACTACCCGGTGCTCTACACCGGGCCCGGCGGTCTGGTGGCGCACGAGTGCATCATCGACGTCCGGCCGCTGAGCAAGGCGACCGGCGTGAGCATCGACGATGTGGCCAAGCGGCTGATCGACTACGGGTTCCACGCGCCGACGATGTC
>NZ_JBHWJL010000550.1:0-1472 GCF_042731495.1 Streptomyces sp. NPDC059853 | reverse complement strand
CCGAGACCGGCAAGGCCTACCCCAACCTCGACGTGGTCTGGGAGGAGATCCACGAACGCTGGATCGAGCAGTTGCAGCGGCTCGGCCTGGACCCGGAGCTCTTCCGCTACCAGCGGGAGATGAACGCCGACGAGGGCGAGGCCGCCGGCCTGTTCGCCGTCAAGAACGACTCGGACTTCACCGACCTGCTGCTGCGCGCGGTCACCGACACCCGGGACACCGACGGACTCGCCGACCTCGTGCACGGCTTCGCCCACAAACTGGGCCGCCGCGCCGAGCTGACGGCCGAACGCGACTTCACGGCCGGCTCCCTCGATCTGCTGGGCCGGATCGGCGAGGCCGCCGCCGAACGCGAACAGGCCCGCACCGTGCACACCGCGGCCGAACGGCGGGTGCGCGCCCTGGCCGGCCGGCTGGCCGCGCGCGCCCGCGGCGAGCGGGAGCGGGCGGCGGAGCTGGCCGCCGGGGTGGAGTCGGCCCAGGCCGCCGTCGCGGCGGCCGAACGCGAACGGGCCGACGCCTCGGCGATCGCCGCCGAACTCGCCTACCGCCACGCCTCCCTGGCCCTGGCCGCGGCCGAGAAGGCGGCGGCGGCCCAGCGCCGGGAGCTGACCGACGCGCGCACCCTGCACGCGGCCTGGCAGGCCGCCGAGACGGTGCTGGCGCACCGGGCCGCCGCCGACCGCTCGGCGCGGGTGGCCGCCGCCATCCGGGAGGCCGAACGGGACGCCGCGCCCGCCCTCGCCGCCCGCGGCAAGGCCGCCGGCGAACTGGTGCGCGCCCTGCACGCGGCCGCCGAGGACAGCGAACGGGCCGCGGGCGAACAGGAGGAGCGCTCGGCCCGTCTCCAGCACGCCTCGGAGTCCGCGCACCGCGACGCGACGGCCGCGGCCACCGAGGCCCAGCGCGCCCGCAGCGAGTCCGAGCATCTGCGGCAGCGGCTGGCCGAAGTCGAGGCGGAGACGGCCGAAGCGGTCCGCAACGGCTGGCTGGAGGGCGCCGACCCGGCCCGCGCCGCCCTGTCCGCGAGCGACGCCGAGAAGACCGCCGCCGCGGCCTGGGAGACGGCCCGCGAGGCGGCGGTCCGCGCCGGCGAACGGCTGCGGGACGCCACCGCCGCCCACTCCGGCGCCGACCTGCTGGCGGCCCGCTCCCTGGACGCCGCCACCGCGGCCGAAGCCGCCTGGCAGGCCGAACACGCCACCGCCACCGCCCTGGCCCGCGAACCCCGGCTCGCCGAACTGCTGAGCCTGGCCCCGGCCGCGGACCCGGCCGCGGGCGAGCGGGACGAGGCCGTACCGTCCCCCGCCCCGGCCACCGCGCCCCGCCGCACCGACGACGGGCCGCTCACCGCCGAGGAACTGGACCGCAACGCCGAAGCGCTCACCGCCCTGCTGGAGGAGCGCGTCAGCGGCGCGGAACGGCTGCTGTTCGAGCTGCGCACCGCCGCCGCCGACGACGCCCGCATCCTC
>NZ_JBHWJL010000549.1:0-1488 GCF_042731495.1 Streptomyces sp. NPDC059853 | reverse complement strand
GGGCTCCGGGGCGGTCGGGGTGTGCGGGTTCTCGTCCAGCAGCCGGGCCAGCTGGCGGCCGAGGACCCGCTTGAACTTGCGCTGCTGCGGGCGGGTGCGGTCGAGCACCGCGACCTCCAACTGGTCGGCGGTCAGCTCCCGCACCTCACCGCCGCCGCTGTCCCGGCCGAGCGCCGCCACCGCGAGCCGCAGGGCCTCGCCCAGCGGCATGTCGTCCCGGTGGCGCTGCTTGAGATAGCTGCCGATCTGCTCCGCGTTGCCGCCCACCGCGACCGAGCCGTGCTCGTCGATGATGGAGCCGTCGTGCGGCAGCCGGTAGATCTCGTCCTCCGCGCTGCTCTCCCCCACCTCGGCGACCAGCAGCTCCACCTCGTAGGGCTTCTCGGCCGCGCTGGAGAAGATGGTGCCCAGCGTCTGGGCGTAGAGATTGGCGAGCCCCTGCGCCGTCACGTCCTCGCGGTCGTAGGTGTAGCCGCGCAGATCGGCGTACCGGGTGCCGCCGATGCGCAGGTTCTCGTACTCGTTGTACTTGCCCGTGGCGGCGAAGGCGATCCGGTCATAGATCTCGCTGACCTTGTGCAGCGCCCGCGAGGGATTCTCGGCGACGAACACGATGCCGTCGGCATACTGCAGCACGACCAGGGCACGCCCGCGCGCCACGCCCTTGCGGGCGTACTCGGCGCGGTCCGCCATGACCTGCTGGGGTGAGACATAGAACGGCGTCGACACCGGCTATTCGTCCCTTCCTGATCCTTGGGAAATCTACAGAACCGGGGCCTGCGGCCCGTTGGGCAGCTGGAGCCGGCCCTCGTGCACCGAACGGGCGATCTCGGAGATCTCCGCCTCGGTGAGCCGGCGGAAGCCCTCTTCGGTGATCACGGTGACGATCGGGTAGATCCGCCGGGTCAGGTCGGGGCCGCCGGTGGCGGAGTCGTCGTCGGCGGCGTCGTAGAGGGACTGCACGACGGCGGTGACCGTCTGCTGCTCCGTGAGGTCCTCGCGGTGCAGCTTCTTGAGCGAGCCGCGGGCGAAGACCGAGCCGGAGCCGACGGCGGCGAAGCCCAGCTCCTCGGAGCGGCCACCGGTCACGTCGTAGGAGAAGATCCGGCCCTTGGCGCGGTCGAGGTCGTAGCCGGCGAAGAGCGGCACCACGGCCAGGCCCTGCATGGCCATGCCCAGGTTGCCGCGGATCATGGCGGAGAGCCGGTTGGCCTTGCCCTCCAGGGACAGGACTTCGCCCTCGACCTTCTCGAAGTGCTCCAGCTCCAGCTGGAAGAGCTTCACCAGCTCGATCGCGAAGCCCATGGTGCCGGCGATGCCCACGGCGGAGAACTCGTCCGCCGGGAAGACCTTCTCCACGTCCCGCTGGGCGATCTGGTTGCCCATGGTGGCCCTGCGGTCGCCCGCGAGGACCACGCCGCCGGAGAACGTGGCGGCCACGATCGTGGTCCCGTGCGGAATCTGCACGGGACCCTCCACGGGCGGCAG
>NZ_JBHWJL010000548.1:0-1495 GCF_042731495.1 Streptomyces sp. NPDC059853 | reverse complement strand
AAGACAAACAGACTCTATGCGTGCCGATCTGGGAAATTATCATAAAATCGAGGTCAGTTCCCCGGACACCGTCGCGCCGCCGGCCCTGCCCGCGGCGCCCGTCCGGACCATGCCGCCGCCGATCGGCTCGCTCGCCGAGCTGGCGGAGCAGGTCGCGCAGTTGCTGACGGCGGTGGGTGACAGTGTCCGGTTCTCGCGGGGTGCCGAGATCGACCCGTTGGCCCTGGAACGCGTCCTGGAGGCGGTGGTGTGCGCGGCGTACCGGGACCGTCCGGGGCTGCTCGCCGCGCTGTCGCCGGTGCTGGACCGGTACGGCATCGTTCCGGGTGAGGACGACGGGCGGCTGCGCCCGACCGGCGACCCGCTCGGGGAATTGCACGATCTGCTCGGCGCTGCCAGCGGGCCGGTCCGTCCGGTCAGCACCCGGCACAGGCTGTTCTGGCGACCGGGTTCCCCGGAACGGGCGCGCGAGGACGCGGATCACTTCTTCGTCACCCGGCTCGGCCCGTGGCGGAAGACGGTGAGCCGGTCACCCGGCCCGGTGCGGGTGCTCTTCCACCGGCTGCGGGAGATCACCATCGGGCTGGTGCACGCCCCGGTGCCGCTGCTGGTGGCGACGCCCACCGCGCCGGACGGGTCGCTGGAGGCGGTGGTGCTGACGGAGCGTCTGGAGCGAGCGGCGCGGGAGGGATGGGTCCCGTGGGAGTACGACCTGCAGCTGGCGCTGCTGCGGCTGCCGCCGGAGCCCGAGCCGCAGCTGGCGGAGCGGGCCACCCGGATCGGCAGCGCCGCCGGGGACCGGCTGGCGGAGTGGCTGAGTTTCGGGGCGGCGGGGGCCACGGTGACCCGGCCCGGGGGCCGCCACGCGATCCGGCTGCGCCTGGCGGCGGAGCCGGCCCGTCCCGGCGTTCCGGCGGCGGGTGAGGACACGCTGCTGACCCTGCTCACCGACTCGCCGGACGCGCGCCGGCATCTGTATCCGCGGGCGCAGCTGGCGGCGTGCTGGCCCCTGCTGTGGCCCTCCCGGCCGGAGGTGATGGCGGCGTTCGTGATGCCGGCCCTGCCGGGCCTGGTGGAGCACGGGACGAACGACAGCTCGGGGATGATCGCCCGGTTGGCGGAGTCGCCCCGGGCGGGCGGCCCGGTGCTGCTGCTGGCGATCACCCTGACGCTGAGCGCGAGGGGCGCCGAGGACCGGGCGGTGGCGGTGGACGCGCTGCTGGCCCTGGCGGCGGGCGGCCGACTGGACGGAGCGGAGCTGGGCGCGGAGCTGGCGGCGCGTGCCGCGCGGGGGGAGATCAAGCTGAGCCGGGTGGTTCCGGCGCTCCGGGAGGCCGCCGGTTCGGGTGCGTACCGCGCGGTGTGGGAGGCGGTGGCCGCGGCGCTGCCGGTGCTGCTGGCGGAGCCGCCGCACCGGCTGGCGGACCTGGTGGCCCTGGGCACCGAGTGCGCGGGGTGGGCCGGTGCCGCCGGTCCGGTGCCCGGTCTGGCGGAG
>NZ_JBHWJL010000547.1:0-1517 GCF_042731495.1 Streptomyces sp. NPDC059853 | reverse complement strand
GAAGGAGGCACGCCCGGGCCGTCCCGCCGGTGGGCCGCGGTGATCTGGCGGGATCGGTACGGCCCCGGAATTCTCCCTGCCGCACATCTCCCCGATTCCGGATCCCGGTGCGAGGATGAGCCCCGCCATGGGGAGATCCGGGAGCCGACCGAGCAGAACCCTGCGGGCCGCGGTGTTCGCGGCCCTGTGCGTGCTGCTCGCCGCCGCCGGGCACAGCCACGCCGCCGGGACGCCGCTGCCCTGGTGGCTGCCGGTGGCCGCCTGGCCGCTGACGGGGTGTGCGGCCTGGTTCCTCACCGGCCGGGAGCGCGGCGTCCCGCTGGTGCTCGGCGCGACGGTGACCGCCCAGGCGGCGCTGCACGCCGGCTTCTCCCTGGTGCTCGCGTGGGCCGGGCCGGCCACCGGCGCCGACGGTCCCGGCGGGCCGGGACAGCCCCCCGCGCACGCCCTCGCCGTCGCCCTGGAGCACGCCGGGCACACCGGCCACCTCCCGGCGGCCCCCGGTACGGGCCCCGGCATGGCGACCGGGATGGCCGCCGCCCACCTCGCCGCCGCGCTGCTCAGCGGTCTGTGGCTGGCGTACGGCGAACGTGCCGTCTTCCGCGCCGCCCGGGCGGTGAGCGCCTGGCTGGTCGCCCCGCTGCGGCTGCTGCGCCGCCCGGCGAGCCCGCCGCACCGGCCGGGACGGGTGCCGCCGGCCAGGTCGCGCCGCCCCAGGCGCCACCCGGCGCTGCGCGTCAGGACCACCCGGGGACCGCCGCCGGCCCCCGCTGTCGGCTGACAGCGGGTTCCCGCGCCGGATCCCCCTCCGGCGGCGGCTCCCCGGCCCGCACCGCATCCGGGCCGGCTCCCCCACGGGCGCGGTCCCGTGCGTCGCCACGCGTCCCGACGCGTCCGCACCGCCTCCGCGCCCGGTGACCGGAAGGACCAGCGTGCTGACCACGCCTGCCCCCACGCTTCCCGCGCCACCGCACCGTGCCCCCGCCACCCCCCGCCCGGAATCCGGCCACGACACCGTCACCCGGATCGCGCTGCACGCCCGCACCGGCGACCCGGACGCCGTGGAGGCGTTCGTCCGCGCCCTCCACCGCGACGTGTGGCGGTACGTCGCGCACCTCGCCGGGGACCCGCGGCTGGCCGACGACCTCACCCAGGACACCTTCCTGCGGGCCCTGCGTTCCCTGCACCGGTTCGAGGGACGCTCCACCGCCCGCACCTGGCTGCTGTCGATCGCCCGGCACACCGTCGTCGACAGCCTGCGCCGGGCTGCCGCCCGCCCCCGCATCTCCCCCTGGGAGGACTGGCGCAGCGCCGTCGAACAGGCCCAGCCGCGCGGGCTGCCCGGGTTCGAGGACGGCGTCGCGCTCATCGACCTGCTGGCCGCCCTGCCCGGGGAGCGCCGCCGGGCGTTCGTGCTCACCCAGGTCTGCGGCATGCCGTACGTGGACGCCGCGCGCGTGCTCGGCTGCCCGGTCGGCACGGTGCGCTCGCGGGTGTCGCGGGCCAGGGCCGGGCTG
>NZ_JBHWJL010000546.1:0-1541 GCF_042731495.1 Streptomyces sp. NPDC059853 | reverse complement strand
TCCTCGTCCTCCCTGATGCTGCGTTCCTCCTCCGCCTGCCGGCGCGGCTGCTCCTCGTCCCGCCGAGCGTGCTCGGCCTGGCGCGGCTCCTCGGCCAGCCGGGCCTCCTCGGCCTCGCGCGCCTTGCGCTCCTCCTCCTCGGCCCGCAGCCGCGCCAGCTCCTCCTGGCGCTCCCGCTCCAGGCGCTCTTCCTCCTCCTTGCGCCGGCGCTCTTCCTCCGCGCGCCGCCGCGCTTCCTCCTCGGCCTTGCGCCGGGCCTCCTCCTGCTCCCGCAGCTCCTTCTCCGAGAGCGGCAGCATCTGGTCGAGCCGGTGCCGCGCCGCCGTCGTGACCGACTCCGGGTCCTGCCCGGCGTCCACCACCAGATAGCGCGCCGGATCGGCGGCGGCCAGCGCCAGGAACCCGGACCGCACCCGCTGGTGGAACTCGCTGGGCTCCGACTCCAGCCGGTCCGGCGCCTCCGTGAACCGCTCCCGCGCCGTCTCCGGCGACACGTCCAGCAGCACCGTCAGATGCGGCAGCAGCCCGTCGGTCGCCCAGCGCGAGATCCGCGCCACCTCGGTGGCCGAAAGATCGCGCCCGGCCCCCTGGTACGCCACGGCCGAGTCGATGTACCGGTCGGAGATGACCACCGCGCCGCGCTCCAGCGCCGGACGCACCACCGTCTCCACGTGCTCGGCCTTGTCCGCCGCGTACAGCAGCGCCTCGGCCCGGTGCGAGAGCCCGCCCGTGGACACGTCCAGCAGGATGGTGCGCAGCCGCTGCCCCACGGGTGTGGCACCCGGCTCACGCGTGACGACCACCTCGTGGCCCTTGCTGCGGATCCACTCGGCCAGCTTCTCCACCTGGGTGGTCTTGCCGGCGCCGTCACCGCCCTCGACGACGATGAAGAACCCGCTGCCGGCCGTGGCCGCCGCCGGTTCCACCGAGCCGCCGCGCACCGCCGCCACCAGGTCGCGCCGCAGCGGCACCCCGCGCCGGTCGTCGGTACGGCCGAGCACCAGCGCGGCCACCGGCAGCAGCAGCGCGCCGATGATCATGAGGGTGTACGCCGCGCCCCCGTGGTCGATGACGAAGTCGCCGCGCTCCACCCGGTGCGGCCCGATCAGCGCCGCCGCCAGGGGGGCCACCAGCACCCCGAGGCCGATCGCGACCCGGACCACCGCGTGCAGGTGCTGGGTCAGCCGGGGGCGCCGGAACTCCTCGGTCTCCTGGTCCAGCAGGACGTGCCCGGTGGCCGCCGCGACCCCGGCCGCGACCCCGGTGGCCGCCGCCGTGAACAGCACCGTCGCCGGGTCGGCGATCATCCCGACCCCGAACAGGCCCAGTCCGCCGGCCGCGAGCGCCAGCGCGAAGACCCGCCGCCGCGACAGGGCGGGCAGCACGGCGCCGGACCAGCGCACCCCGGCCGCGACACCGCCGGTCAGCCCCAGGACGAGCAGCCCGTACGAGACCGGGCCGCCGCCGAACTCCAGCACCCGCAGTACGACTTGTGATTAAGAAGATTCGACCGCTGCCGACTTTTTTGGGATTGTATTTAC
>NZ_JBHWJL010000545.1:0-1543 GCF_042731495.1 Streptomyces sp. NPDC059853 | reverse complement strand
GTTCCCGATGATCAAGGGGGATCGACGGCCGACCACCCGGGCGGGGTGGTCAACCGTCGTCCGGGGGCTCCGGTTCCCGGTGTTCACCCGGACGGCGCAACGACCGCCGGTGCGGGCCGCCGCCGCGCGGGCAGCCGTCGGGATGTCGGCGTCATGGTGTGCAATGGGCACCGTGACCGCGCTGTCTGAACCCCTCGCCAAGGTCGTCGGCGGGACCACCGCCAAGGTGATGGCCGACCACCTCGACCTGCGGACCGTCGGCGACCTGCTGCACCACTACCCGCGCCGCTACGCCGAGCGCGGCGAGCTGACCCGGCTCGCCGAACTGCCGCTGGACGAGCACGTGACCGTCGTCGCCGAGGTCGCCGACGCCCGCACCCACACGTTCAACCGGGGCAAGGGCCAGCGCCTGGAGGTCACCCTCACCGACGGCAGCGGACGCCTCCAGCTGGTCTTCTTCGGCCGCGGCGTCCACCACCACAAGCGGGAGCTGGTGCCGGGCCGGCGCGGCATGTTCGCCGGCAAGGTGTCCGTCTTCAACCGCAAGCTCCAGCTCGCCCACCCCGCCTACGAACTGCTCGGCGCCGACACCGGTGACGCCCCCGGCGACGGAGCCGCCGCGGCGCGCGAGTTCGCCGGGCGGCTGCTGCCGCTCTACCCCGCCTGCAAGCAGCTGGAGTCCTGGAAGCTCGCCAAAGCCGTCGCCCTCGTCCTCGACTCGCTCGCCGCCTCCGGCTGGGCCGGGCTGATCGACCCGCTCCCGGACGCGCTGCGCCGCGAGCGCGGCCTCATCGCCCTGCCCGAGGCCTTCGAGAAGGTGCACCGCCCCCGCACCAAGGCCGACATCGCCGCCGCGGGCGACCGCCTGAAGTGGGACGAGGCGTTCGTCCTCCAGGTGGCTCTCGCCCGCCGACGGCACGCCGACCGCCAGCTGCCCGCCACCCCGCGCCGCCCCGCCGCCGACGGGCTGCTCACCGCCTTCGACGCCCGGCTGCCGTTCACTCTCACCGAGGGCCAGCGCACCGTCAGCGAGGAGATCTTCGCCGACCTGGCCACCGACCACCCCATGCACCGGCTGCTCCAGGGCGAGGTCGGCAGCGGCAAGACGCTGGTGGCCCTGCGCGCCATGCTGGCCGTCGCCGACAGCGGCGGCCAGTCCGCGCTGCTGGCGCCCACGGAGGTGCTCGCCCAGCAGCACCACCGCTCCATCACCGAGATGATGGGCGACCTCGCCGAGGGCGGCCTGATCGGCGGCGCCGATCAGGGCACCCGCGTCACCCTGCTCACCGGCTCCATGGGTGCCGCCGCCCGCCGCCGCGCGCTGCTGGAGGCGGCCACCGGCGAGGCCGGCATCGTGATCGGCACCCACGCGCTCATCGAGGACGTGGTGAAGTTCCACGATCTGGGCCTGGTGGTGGTGGACGAACAGCACCGGTTCGGCGTGGAGCAGCGCGACGCGCTGCGCGGCAAGGGGAAGCGCCCGCCGCATCTGCTGGTCATGACCGCCACCCCGATCCCGCGCACCGTCGCCATGACCGTCTTC
>NZ_JBHWJL010000544.1:0-1555 GCF_042731495.1 Streptomyces sp. NPDC059853 | reverse complement strand
GCTGGAGGGCGTGTTCGACGAGCTGGGGGGTGGCGACGTGCTCGACCTTGTCGGTGACCCAGCCGCGCTGGCCGCGCACCCGGCCGCCGCGGACGTGGAAGATCTGGACGGCGGCCTCCAGCTCGTCCTCGGCGACGGCGACGAGGTCGGCGTCGGTGGCGTCGGCGAGGACGACGGCGTTCTTCTCCATGGCGCGCCGCAGGGCCTCGATGTCGTCGCGCAGCCGTCCGGCGCGTTCGTACTCCATGGCCTCGGAGGCCTCCCGCATGCCGCTCTCCAGCCGGCGCAGATAGGTGCCGGTGCGGCCGGCCATGAAGTCGCAGAACTCCTCGGCGAGTTCACGGTGCTCTTCGGGGGTGACGCGGCCGACGCAGGGCGCGGAGCACTTGTCGATGTAGCCGAGGAGGCAGGGGCGGCCGATCTGGTGGGCGCGTTTGAACACCCCGGCGGAGCAGGTGCGGACGGGGAAGACCCGCAGCAGCAGGTCGACGGTCTCGCGGATGGCCCAGGCGTGGCCGTAGGGGCCGAAGTACCGGACGCCCTTGCGCTTGGTGCCGCGCATGACCTGGGCGCGGGGGAACTCCTCGTTCATCGTGACCGCGAGGTACGGATAGCTCTTGTCGTCGCGGTACTTGACGTTGAAGCGGGGGTCGTACTCCTTGATCCAGGTGTACTCCAGCTGGAGCGCCTCCACCTCGGTGGCGACCACGGTCCACTCCACGGAGGCGGCCGTGGTGACCATGGTGGCGGTCCTGGGGTGCAGGTGGGTGAGGTCCTGGAAGTAGGAGGAAAGCCGCTGCCGCAGGCTCTTGGCCTTGCCGACGTAGACGACCCGGCCGTGCTGGTCGCGGAAGCGGTAGACGCCCGGCTCATCGGGGATTTCACCCGGCTTGGGACGGTAGCTGGAGGGGTCGGCCATGGTCGTAACCCTACTGCCGGGGACCGACACCTCATGGTCACCGGGCGGCCGTACGGGGCGCCCGGGGCGGGCTACCAGCCGCGCTCGCGCCAGGCGGGGAGGTGCGGGCGTTCGGCGCCGAGGGTGGTGTCCGCGCCGTGTCCCGGGTAGACCCAGGTCTCATCCGGAAGGGTGGCGAACAGCCGGGTCTCCACGTCGTGCAGCAGACCGGCGAAGGCGGCGGGGTCGCCGTGGGTGTTGCCGACGCCGCCGGGGAAGAGGCTGTCGCCGGTGAACAGGTGGGGGTGGCCGTCGGGGTCGTCGTAGACGAGGGCGACGGAGCCGGGGGTGTGGCCGGTGAGGCGGCGGACGGTGAGGGTGATGTCGCCGAAGGTGACGGTGTCCTCGTCGTCCAGGGCGACGTCGGTGGGGACGGGGATGCCCTCGGCGTCGGGGCGGCCGGCGTAGGTGGTGGCGCCGGTGGCGGCGACCACCTCGGCCAGGGCCTGCCAGTGGTCGGCGTGCCGGTGGGTGGTGACGACGCCGGTGAGGCCGTCGGGCCCGGTCAGCTCCAGGAGGGTGGCGGGCTCGGCGGCGGCGTCGATGAGCAGCTGGGCGCCGGTGGCCCGGCAGCGCAGCAGGTAGGCGTTGTCCGCC
>NZ_JBHWJL010000543.1:0-1568 GCF_042731495.1 Streptomyces sp. NPDC059853 | reverse complement strand
TCAACCAGTTCAGGTTCTGCGCCGCCTGGCTCATCGGGCTCACACTAACGCTCCTACTGGTATCTGGGGCCGGAGCCCCGATCGGTCCGGCCGGCCGAGGAATTGGCCTGGCGCCCCTGCTGAATTCCCCGGCGGAGATTGGTCAGCCGGCCCCGGACGGCGTCCGGTGCGCGGGAGACCTGCGGGCCCGTCGGGGCGGCCTGCTGCTGCGACTGCTGGGCGGCGCCCGCCACCAGATTGGCGCGCGGGACCCGGCGGGGCAGTCCCGAGGTGGTGACCCCGCCGGCGCTCGGCTGGCGCAGCTGTCCTGCCTGACGCCCCAGTTCGTCGTTGGGGGACGGCCGCCAGACGGGCGTGGGGCCCTGAGGTGCGGCGGCGGCCGGGGTGCCGGTGTGCGGGAACTCCTCGCGCGGGCCCGCGCCGTAGCCGTCGCCGGCCCGGTCGCCGCCCGTCGCGGCGGTCGCGGAGTCGGTACGGCCGGGGCGGGGGCCGCGGAGCGGGAGTCCCGGGCCCGCACCGGTGTCCGTACCGGTCGCGGGTTGCTGCCCGGTGGGGGCGGGCGGCTCCATCCGCCGGGTCCCGAACCAGGTGGACTCCATCTCCTCGAAGATCGGGGTGCGTTCCGAGGAGAGCGAGCCACCGGCGGGCAGCGGATCGGTGAAGGCGGCCGGCTGCTGCGGCTGGTGCCGCTCGGGGAGGGCAGACGGCTGCTGCTGGCCGAGGACCGGGAACTCGCCGGTCTCGGACGGGTACGGCTCGGGTTCGGGCGCCTGGCCGAGGGCGGGGAACTCGCCGGTGTCGGCCGGGTAGCCGCCGCGGCCCCCTCCGGCGTTCTGTCCCATGGCGGGGAACTCCCCCGTGTCGGCGGGGTAGCCGCCGGGGTTCTGCGCGGGGGCCGGGCCGCGGCCGCGGTCCTGCCCGAGGGCCGGGAACTCACCGGTCTCGGTGTACCCGGTGGGGCCCTGCCGGTCCGCGGCGGGCCGGCCGGTGCCGAAGTCCTGGCCGCCCACCGCCGGGAACTCGGCCGTGTCGCCCGGGTAGCCGGGGCGGTCGCCGCCGGGACGGCCCGGGTCGCCGCCCTGCGCCGCGGGCGAGCGGAACTCGCCGGTGGCGCCGGTGCCGCCGAAGGCGTCGAACTGCTGAGGGGAGCGGCCGGCGGGGTGGGCCGGACGCGGGGCGGGGCCGCTGGCCCCGGTGAAGCCGGGGCGGGCGTACTCGCCGGTGTCCGGCTCCTCGTGCCCGCGCGGTCCCTCACCCTGGTCGCCCACGACGGGTATTCGGCCGCTGTCCTCGACGCGGCTGGCCCAGCTGGGACGGCCGGAACGGTCGGCGCCGCCCTCGGCGGGCGAGCCGGGGCCGCCGGTCAGCGGGGCGCGGCCGGCGTCGGAGCCGGTGGGGGCCGCCGGGGAGCCGGGGCCGCCCGCGGTGGCGGGGAAGGAGGCGTTGCCCGGGCGCGAGGGCAGCGCGGGGCGGTCGGGGCCGCCGGCCACCTGACCGCGCGAGGCGGACGGCCCCTTGCCCAGGTTGGCCAGTCCGCGCCCGCGGGCGCCGGGGCCACCGGGTGGCTG
>NZ_JBHWJL010000542.1:0-1635 GCF_042731495.1 Streptomyces sp. NPDC059853 | reverse complement strand
CACGTCCGCCCGCCACCCGACCAGGAGGCCACCCGCTCCCGCTCCCCGGCCGGCAGCAGGGACACCGGGCCGTAGGGCGCCTCCGGGGCGGCCGCCATCGCCTCCAGCGCCCGCAGGTGCGCCTCCCGCAGCCACCCGGCCTGCCCGGCCGTCAGCTCGGTGGCGTCGTACTCCAGGTCCAGCCGCAGCCCGTCCGCCCCAGGCTCCCGGCTCAGCGACACCAGCAGCGGGAACGTCGTCCACCCCGCCCCGGCGACCGGCTGCTCCGCCGCCCCCGTGGCCAGCGGCGCACCGTCCAGCTGGTGGAAGTGGTGGTGCACGAAGCCCGCCGCGAACAGCGGCCCGCCGCCCAGCTTCCGGCGCATCGCCGCCATCGGATACCGGCGGTGCGGCAGCATCGCGCGCTCCGCCGCGTGCACGGCCCGTGCCAGGTCCGCCCAGCTGCCGCCGGGCAGCCGCATCCGGAACGGCAGGGTGTTGAGGAACAGCCCGCGCGCCTCCGCCGCGTCGGCCTCCTCCAGCCGCCCGTTGGAGGACAGACCGGTCACCACATCCGTCGTCCCCCCGGCCACGCCGAGCACCCGCAGATGGGCCGCCAGCAGCACCGACTTGAACGGCACGCCGGCCCGCCGCGCGAACGCCTCCAGCGCCGTCGTCAGCTCCGGCGCCACCGGCGTCTCCAGCGCGCCCCGGCCCGCCGCCGTATCGCTGCGGTGCCGCTCACCCGGCACCCGCCGCAGCGCCGCCGCCGGAAGACCGGCCGCGCCCACCCGGGGCAGCTCGGGATCGGGCCGGTCGGCCAGCAGCTCCCGCCAGAACCGTTCACTGTCCGGCGAGGCGAGCGCCGCGCGCTCGGCGGCGACGAAGTCCCGGAAGGTGGAGCGCGGTGGCTCCGGCCGGGGGTGCCGGCCCGCCTGGCGAGCGCGGTAGCCGGCACTGATCTCGGCGAGGGTGGAGGCGAGGCTCCAGCCGTCGAGGATGGCGTGGTGTTCGGTGATCGTCCACTGGAAGGCGTCGTCGCTGAGGAGGTGCACGGCCATCCGCCACAGCGGCGCCCGGTCCAGCGGCAGCGCCTCCCGCTGCTGCTCCCGGACCAGTTCGGCCAGCGCCGCCTCCTGGCCCGCCGCGTCCAGGCCCCGCAGGTCGGTGACGGTCAGGGGTGTGGTAGCCCGGGTGTGGACGAGCTGGAGGGGTTCGGAGTAGCGGTTGAGGTCGAAGGAGGTGCGCAGGACGGGGTGCCGGGCGACGACGGCCGCCAGGGCCGCACGGAAGGCGGCCTCGTCGAACGGCCCGGCCAGCCGCAGGGTTTCCACGTTATGGTACGGGTTGCGGCCCGGGGAGCGTTCCTGCTCGTAGACCATGCCGGTCTGGAGTTCCGCCATCGGGTAGGCGTCGTCGAGCCCGTCCGGCAGCAGGGCGCGGTCCCCGTCCGGCAGCAGGGCGAACGGTCCGGCGGGCAGGGCGCTCGTGTCCTCCCGCGACGCCCGGGCGGCAGCGGCGGCGAGACCGGCCGGGGTGGGGTGATCGAGAAGGTCCTGGAGGGCGAAGGACACACCGGCGTCCCGGGCGTGCCCCAGCACCTGGATGCTGCGGATGGAGTCGCCGCCGAGGTCGAAGAAGTTGTCGTGGCGGCCG
>NZ_JBHWJL010000541.1:0-1638 GCF_042731495.1 Streptomyces sp. NPDC059853 | reverse complement strand
AGTGACGCCTTCGCCACCTTCGACGACGTCGGTAGCGCCGACCCGTTCGACGCCCGGCCGCTGACCCCGCCCTCGACCTCGCCCTCGACCGCGATCGACGCCACCTCCGGGCTGCCGGCCGCCAGCAGGTACCAGGAGTCCGCCGGCGACTTCCACAGCACACCGGAGAGCACCCGCGGCTCCCGCGGGCCGCACGCCGTGCCCTCCTCCTGCCGCGCGACCACCGCGCCCGGCTCACCGGCCCGCTCGGCCGGAACGTGGAACTGCGCCATCGTCCGGCTCCCCGAGCCGCGCCAGGTCTCCGCGCGCGTGCACAGCCACTGGGCGGTCCCCGCCCCGTCCGGCAGTTCCTGCTCGGCGAAGCCCCAGGTGTTCACCGACTTCACACCGGTCGCCGTCACCCCGGACAGATGGCAGGCGGTACGCGCCCAGCGGGCCGCCGACGTCCCGTCCGCCAGCGCCCCGCCCGGCTCGCCCGGCGTGCCGTACGTCAGCAGCGCCGGGGTCAGCTCGCCCAGGTCCGCCATCGCGTACGGCGCCGCCAGGCCGGTGGCGGTGAACTCCAGCACCGCGTACTCCGCGCACTCCTCCTGGGTGCCGCTGCCCGCCGGGGTCCGCACCGGGGCCGTCACCCCGTGCTCGTCCAGTTCGGTGGGCACCCCGGTGATCCCGGGCGTCAGCAGATCCGTCATCGTCAGCGACTCGACCCACGGGGCCAGCAGATAGCGGGTGTTGCCGTCCGCCCGGTCCAGGACGACGGCGGAGGCGGCCGTCGTGTCGGCTCCGTCCACCCGGGCGAAGTCCAGCACCGCGCCGCCGTCCTCGACGCCGGTCAGCTCCGCGTACCGCACCAGCCGCATCCCGTCGTACAGCAGCACCACCGTGGACTGGCCGACCTCCCCGGCGAACAGCAGCTGCGCCGGGCCGGGCGCGGGGCCGGTCTGGGTGCCGGGGGTGGCCGAGACGCCGACCGACTCGCCGGGGCGGGCCCAGACGGCGAGCGCGCGGCGCAGCAGCGCCTGGTCGTTGACCGCCTCGCCCCGGGCCGGCCACACCGCGAAGTCCACCCGGGAGGAGCCCTCCCAGACGTCGGCGGGCATCCGGCGCAGCGTCTTGGGGTCGAGCGCGGCCTGGGCCTGGGCGTTCTCCGCGTAGGGCGGGGCGGCGGGGCCGTCCGGGCCCCAGCCGCCGGGCACCAGGACCGTTCTCGCGACGGCCACCGCGAGGACGGCCGCCGCGGCCAGGGCGGCGTGCCGGCGGCGGCGTCTGCGGGTGAGATCGGTGGGGCGGGCGGTGAGCGCGCAGGGGTCGACGAGTTCGCCGCCCTCGGGGAGGGAGTCGGCCCCCCGCAGCGCCGCCCTGATGGTGTCCTCGTCGACGCCGGAGGCGGCCAGCAGGCTGCGGATGGCGGGGGCGTTCAGCCCGTCGAGGCGGCGCAGCGCGTAGGCGACGCGCCCGGCGCCGCTCAGCCGCTGGAGGGCGGTGTCGAGGGCGAGTTCGGCGGTGTCACCGACCCCGAGCGGGAACAGCCGCAGCCCGGCCACCCGGGGCAGGCCGTACGGGCCGGTGCGCAGCCGGCGCAGTTCGCGGCCGGCCAGCCGCACCGGGCGGGCCGCGGTGAGCGCCGTGCGCAGCACC
>NZ_JBHWJL010000540.1:0-1647 GCF_042731495.1 Streptomyces sp. NPDC059853 | reverse complement strand
CCCATCACCGGAACCTACCTCGGGGTCGCCGAGAGCGCCGAACAACTGCCCGACTACTCCCCCGCCGGACACGAGGCCCGCGCGGACCTCGCCCGGCGCACCCTGCGGGAGCTGGCCGAGGCGGAGAAGCGCCCCGGCGCGGACAGCGACGCCGAGCGGCGCTGCGCCCGGCTGCTGCGCGAGCGGCTCACCGCCGAACTCGCCGTGCACGAGGCGGACGAGCACCTGCGCGCGGTCAGCAACCTGTTCTCGCCGGTGCACGACGTGCGCAGCGTGTTCTCGCTGATGCCGACCGAGACCGAGGACGACTGGGCGCGCGTGGCGCGCCGGCTGTCCGCCGTCCCCGCCTCGCTGGAGAGCTACCGGGCCGCGCTCGCCGCCGGCCTGGAGCGCGGCCTGCCGGCCGGGCCGCGCCAGGTCACCACGGTCATCGGCCAGTTGGAGGAGTGGATCGCGGACGGGGCGGAGAAGAGCTGGTTCGCGCAGTTCGTGGCGGAGGGCCCCGGGGCGCTGCGCACGGAGCTGACCGAGGGCGCCCGGGCGGCCACGGCGGCGATCGTGGAACTGCGCGAGTGGCTGGCCGGAACGTACGCCCCCGGCGTGGCCGGTGCCCCGCAGATCGTGGGCCGCGAACGCTACGCCCGCTGGGTGCGCTACTGGAACGGCACCGATCTGGACCTGGAGGAGGCGTACGCGTACGGCTGGTCCGAATTCCACCGGCTGCACGCGGAGATGAAGACCGAGGCCGCCAGGATCCTGCCCGGCGCCACCCCGTGGGAGGCGCTGCGCCATCTGGACACCGAGGGCGAGGCCATCGAGGGGGTCGAGGAGATCCGGGTCTGGCTCCAGGAGCTGATGGACGAGGCCATCGAGGCGCTGGACGGCACCCACTTCGAACTGGCCGACCGGGTCAAGCGCGTGGAGTCGATGATCGCCCCGCCCGGCAGCGCGGCGGCGCCGTACTACACCAGCCCGTCGCTGGACTTCTCGCGGCCCGGCCGGACCTGGCTGCCGACCATGGGCGAGACCCGTTTCCCGGTGTACGACCTGGTGTCCACCTGGTACCACGAGGGTGTCCCCGGCCACCACCTCCAGCTGGCGCAGTGGGCGCACGTCGCCGACCAGCTGTCGCGCTACCAGACCACGGTCGGCATGGTGTCGGCGAACGCCGAGGGCTGGGCGCTGTACGCCGAGCGGCTGATGGACGAACTGGGCTTCCTGAACAACGCGGAGCGCCGGCTCGGCTACCTGGACTGTCAGATGATGCGCGCGGTGCGGGTGATCATCGACATCGGTATGCACCTGGAGCTGGAGATCCCGGCGGACTCGCCGTTCCACCCGGGCGAGCGGTGGACGCCGGAGCTGGCCCAGGAGTTCTTCGGGCAGCACAGCGGACGCCCGGCGGACTTCGTGGAGAGCGAACTGGTGCGGTACCTGGGCATGCCGGGGCAGGCGATCGGCTACAAGCTGGGTGAACGCGCCTGGCTGCGCGGGCGCGAGGCGGCCAGGGCGGCGCACGGCGACGCGTTCGACGCGAAGAAGTGGCACATGGCGGCGCTGTCGCAGGGTTCGCTGGGCCTGGACGACCTGGAGGCCGAACTGTCGGCGCTGTGATCACTGCGGCGGTGGGGCCGGGCGCTTCGGCGG
>NZ_JBHWJL010000539.1:0-1663 GCF_042731495.1 Streptomyces sp. NPDC059853 | reverse complement strand
CCTCCACCCGCGCCGCGCCCGCCGTCAGCTCCGCCGGATCCGCGCCCGGGAACAGCCTGCGGGGCGACGAACGGAAACCGCTCACCCGCCCCGACGAGCGGGTAGCACGGCGGCAGCGCGGCCACCTCCACCCGCGCCGCGCCCGCCGTCAGCTCCGCCGGATCCGCGCCCGGGAACAGGGCGCGCACCGCACCGGCGCCCGTACTGGACGCCCCGCCCGGCAGCCACAGCCCGCCGTACGGGGCCCGGTGCGCGTACACGGCACCGGCCGGGTCGCGCGGCAGCGCCGTGCTCACCCCCTTCAGCGTCAGCGTGGTGCCCAGCACCGCGTTCCACTCGCCGACGCCGAGCGCCCCCGCGCCCAGCTGGGCGGCGCAGCCGTCCGTCATCCCGGCGATCACCGGGGTGCCGTACGGCAGCCCGGTACGTGCCGCCGCCGCCCGGCCGACCTCGCCCAGCACGGTCCCCGGCCGTACCACCCGCGGCAGCAGCGCCGGATCCAGCCGCAGCCGCTCCAGCACCTCCACCGGCCAGCGGTCGGCCGGCAGGTCGTAGCCGGTCTTCAGGGCGTGGCTGGAATCCCCGGCCACCGCCCGGCCCACCAGGGCCGACGTCACCACGTCCGCCTGGTGGGCCAGCCGCGTCCCGGGCTCCGCCAGCAGCCCCTCGTCCCGCCACCACAGCAGTTTCGGCAGCGCCCAGGCGGGCTGCATCCGGTAGCCGAGCCGGTCCCACAGCGCGGCCCCGGCCTCCTGCGCCTCGGCGGCCAGCGCGCCCGCGCGGCTGTCGTCGTACATCAGTCCCGGGGTGCGCGGCGTCCCGTCGGGGCCGGTCAGCAGCACGGTGCCGGAGGTGGCGCAGACGGCGAGGGCGCCGACCTGGCGTCCGCCGAGCGCGGCCGACAGTTCGGCGAGCGCGTCGGCGGTCCGCTCCCACCAGGCGGCGGGGTCCTGCTCGTGGCGCACGCCCTCGCGCCGGCCGTGCAGCGGGCGGGCGGCGGCGGCCACGGTGCGGCCCGCGTCGTCGACCGCCAGGGCGCGGACGCTCTGCGTGCCCAGATCGACCCCGATCCACACCGGCTCAGTCATCGGCCCGCCATCCGCCCCACCGGGTCGCGGCCAGCTCACGGGTGGCCAGGAACTCGGCGTGCTCCGCGTCGTGGAAGGCGGCCGGCGCGGGGGAGGGCTCGTAGCGGTGGCCGCTGCGCACCAGCGCGGCCGCGGCGGCCGGCAGATCGGGGAAGGCGCCGAGCGCGGTGAGCGCGCACAGCAGCGCGCCCTTCGCGCCGACCTGGCTGTCGCGGGAGGACACGGCGGGCAGCCCGGTGACGTCGGCGATCAGCTGGCACCACAGCGCGCTCGCCGCGCCGCCGCCGCACAGCGCCAGTTCGGTGGGACGGTGCGGGGCGGCCCGCAGGCAGTCGCGGATGACGTGCGCGAGACCTTCGAGCACGGCGCGCGCCAGATGCTCCCGGCCGTGCCGGAACAGCATGCCGGTGACCAGGCCGCTGGCCGCCGGGTCGAGGAACGGCGCGCGCTCGCCGGCCGGCGACAGATACGGCAGCACCCGCAGTCCGTCGGCACCGGGCGGCACCCGGGCGGCCAGCTCGGACAGTTCCCGGTGGTCGCGCAGCCCCAGCAGGTCCACCGTCCAGTCCAGGACC
>NZ_JBHWJL010000538.1:0-1674 GCF_042731495.1 Streptomyces sp. NPDC059853 | reverse complement strand
CCCTTCACGGCACCGCCCTCCGCCCCGTCCTCAACTCCCTCCCCGCCGGCCGCCCGGTGGCCCGGGCTCGCCGCCCCGGAGGCCGCTGCGTCCGGCGTGCCCGGCCGGGCGGCGCTGGACGCCGCCCGGCGGGGGCTGGAGCGGGACGTCGTGCGGCTGCGTGAGGCGGCGGCGGCCGACAGCGCCGCCCGGGCGCGCTGTCGTGAACTCGATGCGCTGTCCGCCGCGCTGGCCGCCGAGGCGGCGGCCCTCGCGCCGGTGCGGGAGGAGGCGGAGCGCATCGCCCGGCTGGCCGGGCTGGCCGCCGGGACGGCCGCCGAGAACAGGTACCGGATGCGGCTGGAGACCTATGTGCTGGCCGCCCGGCTGGAGCAGGTGGCCGAGGCGGCGGGGAGCCGGCTGCACCGGATGTCCGCCGGGCGGTACCAGCTGGCGCACTCCGACTCCAAGACGTCGCGGGGACGTTCGGGGCTGGGGCTCCAGGTGCTGGACGCCTGGACCGGGCGGGCCCGGGACACCGCCACGCTCTCCGGCGGCGAGTCCTTCTTCGTCTCCCTCGCGCTCGCGCTCGGCCTCGCCGACGTGGTCGCGGCGGAGGCCGGCGGGCAGCGGCTGGACACCCTGTTCATCGACGAGGGGTTCGGCAGTCTGGACGAGCAGTCCCTGGACGAGGTGCTCGACGTGCTGGACGGGCTGCGGGAACAGGACCGGGCGGTCGGCATCGTCAGCCATGTGCCGGACCTGCGCGCCCGGATCCCGACCCAGTTGCGCGTCATCAAGACCGCCCGGGGGTCCACGGTGCGGAAAACCGGATGACGCGAGATGGTGCGTGTCGCAGGGTGGGGGCATGACGGGACCTCATCCCCTGAACGGACGCACCGCCCTGGTCACCGGCGCCAGCCGGCGGGCGGGCATCGGGTTCGCCACCGCCCGCCGGCTCGCGGCGCTCGGTGCGAGCGTCTATCTGCACCACCACACCCCGCACGACGCCGCACAGCCCTGGGGCGCCGATCCGGACGGGCCGGACGCGCTCGCCGACGCCGTACGCGCGGACGCCGCACCCGGCGCCGTGGTCGCGCACGGGCCGGGGGATCTCGCCGACCCCGCCGCCCCGGCCGCGCTCGTGGACGCGGCGGCCCGGGCGCTCGGCGGCCGGCTGGACATCCTCGTCGCCAACCAGGCCCTCAGCGGTCACGACGGGCCGCTGGACGAGCTCACCGCCGACATGCTGGATCGGCACTACCGGGTCAACACCCGTGCCTCCATGCTGCTGGTGCAGGCGTTCGCCCGCCGGCACGGTCAGGCCGGCCCCGAGGCGCCGCCCGGCCGCATCGTGCTCATGACCTCGGGGCAGGATCAGCGGGGCGGCATGCCGGGGCAGATCCCGTACGCCCTGTCCAAGGGCGCGCTCGCCTCCATCACCCGCAGCCTGGCCACCGACCTGGCGGCCCGGCGCATCACCGTCAACGCCGTCAACCCCGGCCCGGTGGACACCGGTTACCTCACCGGCGAGCACCACGCCGTCATCGCCGGGCTCTTCCCCGGCGGACGGTGGGGCGCGCCCGAGGACGCGGCCCGGCTCATCACCTGGCTCGCCGGGGACGACGCGGGCTGGATCACCGGAGAGGTCATCAACTCCGAGGGCGGCTTCGCCCGCTGAGCGGCGGTGGGGCC
>NZ_JBHWJL010000537.1:0-1687 GCF_042731495.1 Streptomyces sp. NPDC059853 | reverse complement strand
GCGCTCACCACCCACGGGCGCGGGGCCAGCGCGGCGGCCACGGCGGCGAACCGCTCGGCGGGCCAGCGCCGGGCCGCCGCCTCGGCGCCCGGGTGGACGAGGACGGCGCCGGGCGCGGGGCTGGGGGCGGCCGGCGGGGTGATGGCGAGGTCCGCCGGGTCGGCGTTCATGCCGTGGCCGCGCAGCAGCCGGCACCAGCGTTCGCGTTCGTGCTCGGCGGGCCGCCACTCGGGGGCGGCCGCGCCGGCGTAGCCGATGAGGCGGCGCGGGCCGAGCGCGGCCAGGGGTCGCAGGCTCTGCGGTCCGCAGCCGTGCAGGTCCACGGCGAGGGCGGGGGCCGGGCCGTGCCAGGGGATCGCGGGCGGGACCGCGCGGCCGGGGGCCCGGGCGGGGACGAGCCCGTCCACGGCGCCGGTGGCCGCGACGGCGCCGGCCAGCCCGGGGGGCGCGGCCAGCAGCAGCCGGGCGGCCGGGTGGGTGCGCCGCAGGGCGCGCAGTGCCGGGACCGCCGTGAGCAGATCGCCGAGGCCGAGGGCGCGCAGGACGACGATGCGTTCCGGCTGCGGGCTCACGTCCGGGAGCCGGCCGCCCGGCGGGCCAGGTCCGTGGTGGAGCGCCCTTCCAGGTAGGGCAGGACGAGGGTCTGGCCGTTCCATTCCCGCAGTTGCCCGGCCTCGGGCAGGTCGCGCACGCTGTAGTCGCCGCCCTTGACCCAGATGTCCGGCCGCAGCCGCTGGAGGAGGGCCTGCGGGGTGTCCTCGCCGAATTCGGCGACCGCGTCCACGCAGGCGAGTCCGGCCAGCACCCGTATCCGGTCGGCGGCGGCGTTGAGCGGCCGGCCGGGGCCCTTGAGGCGGCGGACGGAGGCGTCGGAGTTGACGCACACGATGAGCAGGTCGCCGGTGCGGCGCGCGTTCTCCAGGAACTGGACGTGTCCGGCGTGCAGCAGGTCGAAGCAGCCGCCGGCCGCGACGACCGTGCCGCCGCGCGAGCGCACCGCGTTCGCCAGGGCCAGGATGTCCTCCAGCCGGTGCGGCTTGTCCGGGCGCGGGCCGGACGGGCCGCGCACCGAGGGGTTTCTGCCGGTGTGCCAGATGGCGTGCTCGCCGGTGCCGCCGGAGGCGACGAAGGAGGCGGCGGCCTCGGTCGCGGCGCCGGCCGCTTCGGGCGGCAGTCCGCCGTCGGCCAGGACGGCCGCCGCCGTCGCGGCGAAGCAGTCGCCGGCGCCGCACGGGTCGCCGTCGCCGCGCGACACCACCGGGATGTAGAGCGGGTCGTCGCACCGGGGGCGGGTGAGGACGGCGCCCCGGGCGCCGAGGGTCACCGCGACGGAGGCGCACTGCCAGCGTTCGGCCAGCAGCGCGCCGCGCCGGGCGTGGGCGCGCAGCGAGTCGTCCGCGTCCTCCACCGAGCCGGACCGGTCCGCGCCGTGCCGCCGCAGGAACCAGCGGGCCTCGCGTTCGTTGGGGGTGACCATGCGCAGCCCGGGGATGGGCCGGGATCCCTGCGGGTGCGGGTCCCACAGCACCGGGGCGCGCTGGGCGGCCCGCTGCACGGCGGAGCGTACGGCGGCGACGGCGCCCCGGCCGTAGTCGGCCACCAGGATGGTCCCGGCTTCCTCCAGGGCGCGCAGCACCCGGGCGCCGGGGGCGCCGGTCCGGCCGCCGCCGTGGTCCATGCGCATCAG
>NZ_JBHWJL010000536.1:0-1687 GCF_042731495.1 Streptomyces sp. NPDC059853 | reverse complement strand
ACTGCTCGCGGCCCTGGAGATCGACGACGAGGTGCGGGTCACCGGCTCGGAGGACATCCCCGTCATGCACGACGACAATCTGCTGATCGTGCACCGGATCACCTGCTCCGAGGGCCGGATCTCCTGCGTCCAGTTCGACCGCAGCGACGGGGTGCTGGTCACCATCGCCAGCTGGGAGCGGCCGATCACCGACGAGCTGTACCGGCTGCTGAAGCCGCTGCCCGCGGAGATGTTCCAGCAGTAGCGGCGGCCGGCAGGACCCGGACGTCGGCGGCCCGTACGTACCCGATCCGGTGGCCGAGCTGGATCTGGTGGTACTCCTCGCCCCGGATCACCCGGTGCCGGGCGGGGTCGAAGGAGCGCGCCGCGAGGAACTCGCTGTCCGTGGTGAGCCCCAGCGCATACTCCTGATCGGCCGGGACCTCGGCGATCGGGGTCACCGGCTCGGGCGGCAGATCCTCCGGGTAGGCGGCGGCCTCGGGGTAGGCGCGGCCGTACACCGGGATGGTGTCCTGCTTTCCGGTGCCGCTGGCGCCGGTCACCCGGGCGCCGTCGGCGCGGTGCGCGGTGGGGGCGTCCGGCGGGTTGGCGAACCAGCCCTTGCGGCCCTCGAACCAGACGGCCAGCCACTCCCCGCGCTCCTCGGCGACCACGAACGTCTGCCCGGCGGCGGCCCGGGCGCCGGTGTCCCCGATGTCGAGCGAGGAGTCGCCCAGCAGCGGCGCCCCGGGATCGGGGGCGGTGCGCAGCGCGACGCCGGAGAAGTCCTCGCCGGTGCCGCCGTCGTAGGGCGGGTCGATCACCACCAGCGGGCCGTCCGGGTCGGCGCCTGCCGCGTCGGCGAAGGGCGCGCCGAGCAGCTCGAAGTAGTGCGCCCAGTCCCAGTACGGGCCCGGGTCGTTGTGCATGCCCGAGGCGTTCTCGGGCAGGGTCGGCGGCACGTTGTGGTGGCCGAGGACGTGGGCACGGTCCAGCGGGATGCTGTGCAGGTCGGCGAGATGGCGCACCAGGCGGGCCGAGGCGCGGTACATCGCCTCCGTGTACCAGGTGCCGGGCTCGGCCAGGAAGCCCTCGTGCTCGATGCCGATGGACTTGCTGTTGACGTACCAGTTCCCGGCGTGCCAGCCGATGTCCGCGGTGGGCAGGTGCTGGGCGATCAGGCCGTCCGAGGAGCGCAGCGTGTAGTGCCAGGAGAGGTAGCGCGGGTCCCGGACGAGCTCGGTCATGCTGTCGAAGTAGCCCTCGACGGTGTGCAGCACGAGGTACTCGACGCGCTGGGACGCGGGCCGGTCGGCCTTGTCGTGGTTGCCGTAGTCGGGTTCTCCGCCGGGGCCGGGGTACTCCTCGTACGCGGCGGGCTGCCGGACGCAGCTGACCTCGGCCGGGCACTCCAGCGGTGGCGCCTCCCCGTCCGCGCCGCCGCTGTCCCCGGCGGCGGGCAGGCCGAGCAGGCCGAGCTGTCCGGTGGCGGGCTCCCGGTGCGGTCCCGCGGCCAGCCGCAGGCGCTGGCCGTCGGCGGTGCGGCGGGCGGGCTCCTCGGCGAGGACGGCGAAGACCTCGTCGGCGAAGGCGGCGGCGCCCTCGGCGGTGCCCGCGCCGGAGTAACGGGCCACCGCCCCGTACCAGTCGGCCGGGTCCGCGCCGGCCGGCAGGCCGAGCGCCCGCTGCGCCTCGGCGAGCAGCGCGG
>NZ_JBHWJL010000535.1:0-1695 GCF_042731495.1 Streptomyces sp. NPDC059853 | reverse complement strand
AACGCTTCAACCGCACCCTCCTCGACGAATGGGCCTACCAACGGCCCTACACCTCCAACAACGAGCGCACCCAGGCCCTGGCAGCATTCCTCCACACCTACAACCACCACCGCAGCCACACCGCACTCGCAGGCCAACCACCCATCACCCGCGTCAACAACCCCGCGGGTCAATACACCTAGGCAGAGTCCTGCCTGCGGCCGCAGTCGCCGGCCCGGTGGCAACGGGTGACGATCTCGGCAGCACGGTTCACCACGCTCGGCGCCCGGAGTCCGGGCACGTGTACTCGTGAGAGCAACGGCGAGTGCCTCCCAAACTCGTGACATCGACTTGGCGGCCTTCGGAATACCTCCCGGGCTCATCGACAAACGACTCCCTGCTCTCGTGATCAATACAGCTAGGCGTGAACGCTTGGGTGAGCAGATCGAGGGGCCCACAGGGTGGCGTCGAGGGCTTTCGCTGGTGGTTGTAGGACCGACCGGCTGTTCCTGTGGGTCTCGGGTTATGACCGGTCTGCTTTTCAGGTGGCGTTGTAGGCGAGCTCGGCGAGCTGAAGGGCGTCGGCCAGGCTTGGCTCGTCGGTGAGGTCGACGCTGACGCGGTACTCCCGGTGCCCGGTGGTGAGGGTTCGGGCGGACTTGGTGCCGAGCTCATCGAGCTGCCGCTGACTGTAGTTGAGCCGGAGGTTGATGGTGCTGTACTCGGGGTACACGTAGGCGAAGCCGCCGAACTGGGATCCCTGGCGGCGCAGTCGCAGGTAGCGGCTATAGTCCAGCGGAGCGTCGGTCAGTGCGTTCTTGCGCTTGATTCCGTAGACACCGACCTTGTCCCACCGGCTCGCCTCCTTGAGGAACCGGACGAACAGCCCGGGGGCCGGACTGCGGACCAGCAGTTGACGCACCGTTTCCTGCCCCTCGTCGGCCACCCCCGGAATCCGGGCCGGCAGCGTCCCACCGTCCGGGCCGTCATTGGTGGCCACCGAAACGGGACCGCAGTGCTGGTCTGCCAGCTCTTTCAGTACCTGCGAGGCGTCAAGCTCCTCAGCGGTTCCCTCGAACTGGAACACGGTCACCTTCACAAGATCCCCCTCATGTCGAGTACCTCCGATGCTACCATCAACTATGCATGGCCAGAACCTACTCTGCATAGTTGGTCTCGGTGCACCCTCGGATGAACGTGGCCCGGGATCCAGACCGTCCCTTCGGCCCGTTGCGGTCAGGGCTCCGCGCCCGACCGCTTGCGGCCAAGGGTGACGACGAGGATCAGCCCGTCCTGGTCGGGGCGATGGACGCTGACGCGCTTGCCCTCGTCGTTCACAGAAGAGCGCTTCCCGGGTCTGCTGTAGCCAGATCCGTCAGGTGCACAAGACCCGTCGGCTGGCCAGGATGCCGCACGCTCCGGGAGGGGATCAGCCGTCAGAATGGGGCGGTGAGCCCGTCGTCGCCGGCGCCACCTCCCGCAGTCAATCGGTTTCCCCGACCGCGGTCAGCGGCCACCGGACAGCCGCAAGAGCAGCGGATATCTCGTTCACCCGTTCAGGATCCCACCCGCCGTCGTCCGCATCACCGTGCTCGGGACGAACGGGCTGGTCCTCACCAGCCATTTGGTCCGCTGGGCGGGGGCGCGGGCCTAAGGGCGCGCCCCAGCCGCTGCGTGGTGTGCTGGCCCTGCGGGCGCGCCTGATGGATCGTGATC
>NZ_JBHWJL010000534.1:0-1696 GCF_042731495.1 Streptomyces sp. NPDC059853 | reverse complement strand
CCACCTCGGACCGCCGAACGGGGCGTGACCCGTTCCCCGCGAACGGCGTGAGTGCCGCGCATCCGTACGGATCCGCGCCCCTCGTCCGTGGGAGCCGACCAGCGTTACGGCACCACGACCGCCTGCGACTCGGTCACGGTGATGCCGCTCTCCTGCCAGCCGCTCTCCAGGGAGTCCGGCAGCCCCGGCAGTTCCAGCGTCGAACCGTCGTACTCGAAATGCACGTCGTAGACGAGCCGGCCCGAGGTCGTGTAGTCCCCGGCCCGGGAGTAGGTGTAGGAGCAGGCGTCGCTCTCGGACGTGACGAAGTCACAGGTCATCACGCCGCTGCCGTCCCCGGGGTCCACCTCGATGTGGGACGGGGTGCCGACCGCGACGACGCCGAGCGCCGAGCTGCCCCGGATCTCCCCGGCGGGCGCTCCCTCGGCCCACCACCAGGTGTCGATGTAGATGATGGAGTGGCCGGGCGGGCTGAACGCGAGGGAGAACTCCGGGGTGTTCAGCTGGCCGAAGGCCATCATCGCCCGCTCCTGGAGGGAGGGGCCCGTGTCCCCCTCGGGGGTGTACCAGCCCCATTCGTTGTAGCGGCCGCCCTCTCCGTTGTTGCAGTCCTTGTAGATGTAGACGGAGTCCTCGGACGGCTGGTCGTCCGGCCACGTGTCCGGGGTGGGGTAGGCGGCGGACGGGATGTTCGCCCAGCAGGCGTACTCCCCTTCGCACCAGCGGTTGCTGCCCTCTCCGGCAAGGCTCAGATCGCAACTGGGCTGGACGGCGCCACCGCCGCCACCGCTTCCGCCACTGCCCCCGTCGCCGTTGCCGCCCGGCTCCTGGACACTGCACACGTACTTGACCCCTTCGGGTGATTGCACGTAGCAGTTGGGATCCTTCTCGTCCGCGAGGGCACCCTGGGTGGCCGCGTGGAGCAGGCCCACGGTCACGGCCCCCACCACGAGCCCCCGGCCCACGCGACCGCGCCACGCTCGGTGTCCGGCTTCTGGCCTCACGAGCATGTCACGTTCCCCTCCTCCTCCGGCAGCGTGTCGGTGATCAGCCATGCCCCGTCCCCCTTCTCGGCGGTCACCACGTGCCCGTGGACGTTGATCAGTTCCTCCGGGACGACGCCGGGGATGACCTCCCCGTCCTTCATGATGTCCCAGCCTTCTTCGCTCTTGCACGACTCGACGATCGCCGTGTCCCCGTCGACGGTCGCCGTGATGTTCTCGATGACCGGACCGCCCTGCCGGTACAGGCCGTTGCTCTGGAAGTCACGCACCCGGGACAGTTCTTTCTCCAGCATCGCCGGCGTCACGATGCCTTCCAGGAGGTGGATGTCCCCCGCCTCACTGTTCTCCACCTCGACCCGGGCGTCCCAGTACGCCTCGTACAGCGCCACCAGCGCGGCCTCGTCGTCCCCTTCCCCGCCCTCCGCGTCCGGGGAAGGGGACGACGTGCCGCCCGTGTCGATGGGTTCCTCGTTGTCGCCGCCGTCGGATGAGCAGCCGGCGACCGTGGCCAGGATGAGGGCCAGGCCGGCTGCCGGGCCGGCGCGCCTGATTCGCTTATTACGCATACTGCTCGTCACGGGCGACACCCTAGCGATGGCCGGAACCATGCGGGAGTGCCGGGCGAATCCAGGTGCGAAGTCGTGACAGTTGGCGCCGGGACCGGCCCGGCCGGGGCGCCCGCTCCCCCGCCT
>NZ_JBHWJL010000533.1:0-1700 GCF_042731495.1 Streptomyces sp. NPDC059853 | reverse complement strand
TTCAGCGACCGGGCGCCGATGATCTCCGCCACCTCGTCGTCGAACAGGTCGCCCCGCCCGATGACGTGCCGCGAGGCGTCGACGCCCGCGTCCTCCATCAGCCGGAAGATCGTCCGCCGCTGGTGCGGCAGCGCCAGCGAGACCACGGTGCCGGACTGCCCGGCCCGCGCGGTCCGCCCGGAACGGTGCAGATAGTCCTTGTGGTCCCCGGCCGGGTCCACGTTGAGCACCAGGTCGATGCCGTCCACGTGGATACCGCGGGCCGCCACGTCGGTGGCCACCAGCACCTTGATCTTCCCGCCCTTGAAGTCCTCCAGGGTGCGGGTCCTGGCGCCCTGCGTCATGCCGCCGTGCAGCGCGTCCGCGCGCACCCCGGACTCGCGCAGCTGCTCGGCGACCCGGTCGGCGCCCAGCTGGGTGCGCACGAACACGATCGTGCGCCCCTCGCGCGCCGCGATCGCCGCCGTCAGCGGGGCCTTGTCGCGGGGCTTCACCACCAGCACGTGGTGGCTCATGGTGGTCACCGCGCCCTGCGCCGCGTCCACCTCGTGGCTGACCGGGTCGACCAGGTAGCGCTTGACGAGGCTGTCGATCTCGTTCTCCAGGGTGGCGGAGAACAGCATCCGCTGGCCGCCCGGCGGCACCAGGTCGAGCAGTTCGGTGACCTCGGGCAGGAAGCCCAGGTCGGCCATCTGGTCGGCCTCGTCCAGGACGGCGACCTCGATGTCCTCCAGCGAGCAGGCCCCGCGCGCGATCAGGTCGCGCAGCCGGCCCGGGGTGGCCACCAGGATGTCGACGCCGCGCTCCAGGGCGTAGATCTGGTTGCCCATGGAGGTGCCGCCGCACACGACCTTGAACCGCAGGTTCAGCTCGTGGCCGTACGGCTCCAGGGCGTCGGAGACCTGCATGGCCAGCTCACGGGTGGGGGTGAGGATGACCGCGCGGGGCCGCTTCTTCTCGGTACGGCCGCCGGCCAGCCGGGCCAGCGTCGGCAGACCGAAGCTGAGGGTCTTGCCGGAGCCGGTGCGGCCCCGGCCGAGGATGTCGTGGCCGGCCAGCGCGTCCGGGATGGTCGCGGCCTGGATGGGGAACGGGGTGGTCACGCCGTTCTCGGCGAGCTTGCGCACGACCGGCTGCGGGAGCCCGAGGTCGGCGAAGGTGGTCGTCGGCTCATCCAGCGGCAGGATGGCGTCGGCGGTTGTTACGGACATGCGAAATGAGACCCTTCCGGAGTCTTGGTCGGCACGCGCCTTAGCTCCGTAGGTGCTCACGACCGCCTGTCTTTGCGGTCAGCCACGGCTTGACGAGGAACGCGCCACACGGCGCGCTGTGATCGGGCGCCGGGCAAGTGGGATCAAACGATCTACAAGCATACGCACCGCACCGGCGCGAACGCAAACGGCGCTCACCCCTCCCCGTCCGGATCGGGACCCGGCCCCGGACCCGTGCCGGGTTCCGGCTCCGGCTCGGTCTCCGGCGGGGAGGGCTCCTGGCCCGTTGGCTCGGGGGCCGGCGGCGGGGCGGGCGGGGCCGGCGGCGGGCTCGGCTCCGGGTCGGCGGGCGGCGGCGCGGCGCCGCTGGGGGTGGCGGCCGGGCCCGGCCGCCCGGCGGGCGGTGCAACGGGCGCGTCGGGGGGCACCGGTGGCCGGTCTCTTATACAAAAATCAGAGCCCACGAGACAGTTTAACATCTCGTATTCC
>NZ_JBHWJL010000532.1:0-1760 GCF_042731495.1 Streptomyces sp. NPDC059853 | reverse complement strand
GCCTGATACCGTGCGGGCATCTGCCATGGGTACGTACCCGTACCCGCCCGAAGGCCGAAGGAGTTCTGCCGTGACCGATGCCAACATCCGCATCCCCGTCGAGGCTCGTGACCGGCTGGCCCGGATAGCGGCCGACGAAGGGCTGTCGCTGCGCGCCTATCTCGCCCGCCTGGCGGACACGCTGCTGACCCCGGAGGAGCGGGCGGCCCGAGCGGAGCAGACCCGGAAAGCTCTGCGGGAGTGGAACGGGTACGACCCGACGCCGGCCGAGAAGAGCGCGCTCGACGCGGAACTGGACCGCCGGCTGGCCAAGGCGTTCGCACCATGAGCGATGCCGTGCACTTCATCCTGGACGAATCGGCCCTGCTCGCCGCCGGTTACGGCAATGTCATGGCCTCCGGGCTGATCCACCGGTCCGCCGAGGTGCCGGGCTGGTACGTCTACGTGCCCGTCTGCGCCCTGGTGGAGGCCGATCGCCGGCGCCCCGGCATCGCCGAACACTTCGCCTCGCTGCCCGGCATCACCGTGCTGGAGCTCGACCTGCCCGCCGCGCTCGTTCTCGCCCGCGAGACGACTTGGGGCGATGCCCACACACGGTATGCGGCGGCCCCCACCCCGGAGCGCCCCGACGGGGCCGTCATCGCGACGACCGCCCCGGAGAAGTGGCGGGGCGCGCACGTGCGGGTTCTCGACCTCACTCCCGACGCTCCCTGACCCCGAGTCCCCGGCGTGCGCCGCCCCTTCCGGGTGCGGTGCGCGGTGGGGCCTCGGCACCCTGGCTTCTCATCAAATTTGACTAGACTCCCCGCATGACCGAGAAAACCATTCCGCTGCTCAGCTGCCGGGACATCGCGCCGGTCGCCACCTTCTACCGGGCCCTGGGGTTCACGGTGACCTTCGAGCAGAAGAGCCCGTACGCCTACCTCGTCGTCGAACGCGGGGCGTTCGAGCTCCAGTTCCACGGCATGAAGGACTTCGACCCGCAGACCTCCCTCGGCGGCTGCTACCTCCTCACCGACGAGGTCGACGCCCTCCACGAGGCGTTCCGGGCCGGGCTCAAGGACGCCTACGGCAAGGTGCCCACCCGGGGGCTGCCCCGGATCGGGCCGCTCAAGGACATGTCCTACGGGGTACGGCAGTTCCTCATGACCGATCCGGGCGGCAACTCCATCCGGGTCGGCCAGCCCACCGGCGGGGACGGGCACATCGCGCCCGCCCCGAAGGAGACCTTCGCCCGCGCCCTGCACTTCGCGGTCCTCTTCGCCGACTCCAAGGAGGACCTGCCCGCCGCCGCCAAGGTGCTGGACCGGGTGCTCGCGCTGACCCACGAGCGGCCCACCCCGGATCAGCGCGTCCGCCTGCTCGTCCTGCGTGCCGATGTCGCCCACCGGCAGGGCGAGGACCCGGCCGGGGTCGCCCGGCTGCTGGCGGAGGCGGACGCCGTTCCCCTGACCGACGCGGAACGGCGCCGCATACCGGACGACCTCGCCCGGCTCGCCGAGCTGCGGCTCACCCTCCGCTGAGCACCTCCATCAGCCGGGCACCGGCCGCCGTCCCCGGGTCCACCGGGGCGTAGTGGCCGGTCTCCGGCAGCGGGATCAGCGTGGCACCGTGCCGGGTGGCGTAGGCCAGGGACTGCGCGAACGGCACCTGACCGTCCTCCGTGCCGTGCAGCACGGTGACCGGCGCCGGCGGGGCGGCCAGGCGCAGCGGGTCGGCCGCCGCCGGGGGATCGCCGTAGACGGTGCCGACCGCGCCCG
>NZ_JBHWJL010000531.1:0-1773 GCF_042731495.1 Streptomyces sp. NPDC059853 | reverse complement strand
ACGCCCGCCCTGTGGCGGGCGCTGGCCGAGGCCGGCCGGCGGCTGGACGGCGCCGTACGGGTGGTGGTCCTGCGCGCCGAAGGGGTGTCCTTCTCGGCCGGTCTCGACCGGCGGGCGTTCACCCCCGAGGGCATCGACGGCGAGGTCTCCTTCCCCGCCCTGGCCCGCCGCCCGGACGGCGAGATCGACGCGGTCATCGCCGAGTACCAGGAGGCGTTCACCTGGTGGCGGCGCACCGACCTGATCAGTGTCGCCGCCGTGCAGGGGCACGCCGTCGGTGCCGGCTTCCAGCTCGCGCTCGCCTGCGACCTGCGGATCTGCGCCGACGACGTGGCCTTCACCATGCCCGAGACCACCCTCGGCCTGGTGCCCGACCTGGGCGGCACCGGCCCCCTGGTCGAACTCCTCGGCTATCCGCGCGCCCTGGAGGTGTGCGCCACCGGCCGCACCATCCACGCCGAGGAGGCCGAACGCACCGGACTGGCCAACCTCGTGGTCCCGGCCGCGGAACTGGCCGCCGCGACCGAGGATCTGACCACCGCCCTGCTGGCCGCCCCGCGCGCCGCGGTGACCGAGACCAAGGCCCTGCTGGCCACCGCCGGCACCCTGGCCCCCGAGGCCCAGCGCGAGGCCGAACGCGCCGCCCAGACCCGGCGGCTGCGCGATCTGACCGGCCTCGGCGAGTAACGGCCGCCCGCGCTCGGTTGCCGCGCCGGGACTCCCCTGCGGACGGGGGCATCGCCGCCACCACCCGGCCACCGCCGCGCGGCCCCCTGCCGCCCCCGGCCAGTTGCCAGGAGTCGGCCACCCGATCCCCGGGCACGCGTAGGGTGACCGGGAACGGCGAAGCGAGCGCCGTTCGAGGACGCGGAAGACGGAAATGGGGTGAGGTCCGGTGTCCGAGGGCGAAGACGGGACCGTGACGACGACCGAACTGCCGGGCAGCAGGACGGCACTGGCCGGGCGACGGGGGACGGGCGATCCCGCCACCCGGGGACGTACCACCATCGCCGACGCCGTGGTGGCGAAGATCGCCGGTCTCGCCGCCCGCGACGTGGTGGGCGTGCACGCGATGGGCAGTGGTCTTGCCCGCACCTTCGGCGCCGTACGCGACCGGGTCCCGGGCAGCGGCAAGTCGGCCACCCGGGGCGTCAAGGCCGAGGTGGGGGAGGTGCAGACCGCACTCGACCTGGAGATCGTCGTCGAGTACGGGGTCTCCATCGGCGATGTGGCCCGCACCGTCCGGGAGAATGTGATCGCGGCCGTCGAGCGGATGACCGGACTGGAAGTGGTCGAGGTCAACATCGCCGTGGTGGATGTGAAGTTGCCCGACAGCGAGGAAGATGACGAGGACTCCCGCCCGGCGTTGCAGTAGGACGGCAGCAGGGGCACCGGGGGCGGCGCGCGGAGAAGGAGCGGACGCATGAGCATGGCGGTGGTCGGCATGGTGGCCGGCATGGCACTGGGATTCGCCGGGTATTTCGGCGGGTTCGGGGCCTTCCTTCTGGTGGCGGCCCTGGGCGCGATCGGATTCGTGGCCGGCCGGTTCGCCGACGGCGATCTGGAGCCCGGGGACTTCTTCCGGGTCCGGGACCGCGGCGAGCGTGACCGGCGGAGGTGAGATCCGATGACCACGGTGGTGCCCGCCGCCGAGCGCGGCGCGACCCGGATCGCCGAGCGCGTGGTCGCCAAGCTCGCCGCCCAGGCGGCGCGTGAGGCGCTGCCGCCCGGCGGCCCCGGCACGCGGCCGTCCGCCACGGCGGTCCTGCGGCC
>NZ_JBHWJL010000530.1:0-1799 GCF_042731495.1 Streptomyces sp. NPDC059853 | reverse complement strand
GTCCCCGGAGGTGACCCGGGGGTTCTCGGGCGAGGGCGCGGTGCTGGACGCCCTGGCGGCGGATCAGGTGGAGGCGGACGCGGAGCTCGTCGGCGCGCTGATGGATTTCGAACCCGCCGTGGAGACCGGTGAGCTGGCCCGGTTGTCCGGGCTGCCGCTGCCGCGGGTGAAGGCGGCCCTCGGTCAGCTGGGGACGGCGGGGCGGGTGGGCTACGACGTGGCGGAGGCGGCGTACTTCCACCGCGAGCTGCCGTACGACGCGGCGGGCGCGGAGCGGCTGAACCCCCGGCTGCGCAGCGCCCGCGCCCTGCTGGCGGACGGCGCGGTGCGGCTGGCGGAGCCGCCGGAGACCGCCGCCGGGGCCGACGCCGCGGCCCGTATCGCGACCGTGACGATGCCGGACCGTGCCCACCGGGTGCGGCTCTCCCCCGACGGCAAGGCGCTGGGCTGCACCTGTCCCTGGTGGTCGCGCTACCGGGGCACGCGCGGCACCTGCAAGCACGCGCTGGCCGCGGAGCTGGCCGCTCGGCCCGGGGCACCCGCCCGGCCCGGCCCGAACGACTGAGCACGGACAACGGAGGACGGAAGATGACGGACGGTGCGTTCGGTCCGCTGGAGAAGGCCCTGGACGCCGCCGACGCCGCGGCGGTGCTGAGGGTGCTCACGGGCCTGACCGACCGGGACCGGCGGGCCCTGGCCAAGCCGCTGCGGGCCTACCGCCGGACGTGGCAGCAGGAGCGCGACGAGGCCGACCAGTGGCTGTGGCACCGCGGCGCCCGGCAGCGGCGCGCCGCCCAGGAACGTCAGCGGGTGTACGCACGCGGGCCGGCGCTGCGGCTGGCCGGCGCCGGGGTGCTGCGCGGGCCGGACGAACTGGCGCGCTGGCTCACCGACTGGCGGTTCTTCCAGGGGGACTACGGGGAGGGGTTCACCGCCGAGTTCACCCTGCTGCGGGAGCGGAGCGCCGACTGGCTGCGGGAGCTGGCCGAACGGCTCGCGCTGCGCATCGAGGACAACGCCCGCCAGGACTGCCGGCTGGCGATGCTCGATCTGCTGGCCGAGACCGGCGTGACGCCGCCGCCACGCGCCGAGGTGGTGCGCATGTGGGTGCACCGCACCTACGATCGCCGGTTCGCCGCCGAGGGGCTCGGGGCGGATCCGCTGCTCGATGCGATGGTGCCGCTGCTGTTCTCGCTGGACGAGCTGGGCGAGCTGCTGGAGAACGGGCCGTTCGCGCAGCGTCTGGTGGCCGCCGCGGCGGACGGCAGGCCGCGGCGGTCGGCTCTGCTGGACGGTACGCTGCGCCGGCTGCTGCGCGGCGGACGGCCGGCCGGCCTGCGCGGGTATCTGCGGCTGTACGCCCTGCTGGAGGTGACGGCCGAGGAGGCCGCCGAGCGGATACGGGAGCTGTCCCTGCTGCTGTCCGACGCGCCGTCCCCGGTGGCCGCCGTGGCGCAGGCGGAGCTGCGCCGGCTGGACGAGGCGGGCCGGCTGACGGCGGAGGCGGCGTGCGGCGCCACCGAGGTGGTGCTCTTCCGCCCCGAGCGGAAGCTGGCGGCGGCGCAGTTGTCGTGGCTGGCCAAGGCCGTTCCGCGGCACCGGGACCGGGCGGAGGCGCTACTGACGGCGGCGGGCGCGGGCTTCACCCATGTCTCGCCGGACGTGGCGCGGCGGGCCACCCGGCTGGTGCTGCGGCACGCGGCGGCGCTCGGCCCGGCCGCCGCCGAGGAACTGTCGGTGCGGGCGGAGAGCCTGCCGGCCGATCTGCGTGCCGATCTGGGCCCGGCGCTGGGCATCGA
>NZ_JBHWJL010000529.1:0-1808 GCF_042731495.1 Streptomyces sp. NPDC059853 | reverse complement strand
GCGGGCACCACGTCGGGCGCCGCCACGGTCTCGGGCACCGGCGCGGCCTCGGCCTCGGGAGCGGCCGCCGCGGCGGCCTTCTCCTTGCGGCCGGCCTTGCCGCCCTTGCCCTTCTTGCCGCCGCCCCCGGCACCGGCACCGGCGTGCGTGTGCGGCTGCTCCATGTGGACGATGACGCCGCGCCCGTTGCAGTGCACGCACGGCTCGGAGAACGACTCCAGCAGCCCCTGGCCGACCCGCTTGCGGGTCATCTGCACCAGGCCGAGCGAGGTGACCTCGGCCACCTGGTGCTTGGTCCGGTCCCGGCCCAGGCACTCCAGCAGCCGCCGCAGCACCAGATCGCGGTTCGACTCCAGCACCATGTCGATGAAGTCGATCACGATGATGCCGCCGAGGTCCCGCAGCCGCAGCTGCCGCACGATCTCCTCGGCCGCCTCCAGGTTGTTCCGGGTGACGGTCTCCTCCAGGTTGCCGCCCTGCCCGGTGAACCGGCCGGTGTTCACATCGATGACCACCATGGCCTCGGTGCGGTCGATCACCAGCGAGCCGCCGCTGGGCAGCCACACCTTGCGGTCCAGCGCCTTCATCAGCTGCTCGTCGATCCGGTAGGTGGCGAAGACGTCCACCTCGGAGGTCCAGCGCTGGAGCCGCTCGGACAGATCGGGCGCCACCTGCGAGACATAGCCGTGGATGGTGTTCCACGCCTCGTCACCGCTGACGATGACCTTCGAGAAGTCCTCGTTGAAGATGTCCCGCACCACGCGCACGGTCATGTCGGGCTCGCCGTACAGCAGCGTCGGGGCGTTGCCCTTCTTCGCCCGCTTCTGGATCTCCTCCCACTGCGCCTGGAGCCGCTCGACGTCGCGGGTCAGCTCCTCCTCGCTGGCGCCCTCGGCGGCGGTCCGCACGATGACGCCCGCGTCCTCGGGAAGGATCTTCTTCAGGATCTGCTTCAGCCGCGCCCGCTCGGTGTCCGGCAGCTTGCGGCTGATCCCGGTCATCGACCCCTCGGGCACGTACACCAGGTACCGGCCGGGCAGCGAGATCTGGCTGGTCAGCCGCGCGCCCTTGTGTCCGATCGGGTCCTTGGTGACCTGGACGAGGACGGGCTGGCCGGACTTCAGCGCCGACTCGATACGGCGCGGGCCGTTGCCGAGCCCCAGCGACTCGAAGTTGACCTCACCGGCGTACAGCACCGCGTTGCGGCCCTTGCCGATGTCGACGAACGCCGCCTCCATCGAGGGCAGCACGTTCTGCACCTTGCCGAGGTAGACGTTGCCGACGTAGCTGGAGGACTGCTCCTTGTTCACGAAGTGCTCGACGAGGACGTTGTCCTCCAGCACCCCGATCTGGGTGCGGTCGCCCTGCTGCCGCACCACCATGACCCGCTCGACCGCCTCGCGGCGGGCGAGGAACTCGGCCTCGGTGATGATCGGCACCCGGCGGCGGCCCTGCTCCCGGCCCTCGCGGCGGCGCTGCTTCTTGGCCTCCAGCCGGGTGGAGCCCTTGATCGACTGCACGCCGTCGCCGGCCTCGGTCGGCTCGTCCTTCTTCTTGCGCGGCTCACGGACCTTGATGACCGTGCGCTCGGGGTCGTCGGTGCCGGTGGCCCCGCCCTCGCCCGCGTCCTCGGTGCGCCGGCGGCGACGGCGACGGCGCCGGGACGAACCGGAACCCGACCCCTCGCCCTGCGCCTCCTCGGCGTTCTCCTGCTCCTCGGCGGCCTCGTCGGGCTCCGCCGGGACCTCCTCGGCGGCCTCGTCGGCGGCCTCGGTCACCGGCCGGGAGTCGCTCTCGCTGTCGCCCTC
>NZ_JBHWJL010000528.1:0-1809 GCF_042731495.1 Streptomyces sp. NPDC059853 | reverse complement strand
GAGTCCCAGGTGTCGACGGAGGCGTTGAAGACGGAGGCGAGGACGTCGGCGGCGGCGGCGACGCTGAGCGAGGGGGGCTGGAGGTGGGCGGCGGCGCGCGGATCGGCGAGGTCCACGGTGCCGGCGGCGTAGGCGCGGGCCAGGGCGAGGACGGCTGCCCGGCCGCCGCCGTGCCGGGGTATCGGCCCGTCGGGGAACTGCCGGTCGACGAGGGCGGCGAGCTGGCCGGGGGTCTGGGCGGGCAGCGGTCCGGTGCGGCGGCGCAGGGCGCCGGCGGCTTCCCTGGTGAGTTCGGTGACCAGTCTGCCGACGTCGGCCAGTCCGGCGGGGTCGGCGGCGAGCAGGTCGGGCTCCAGCAGGGTGGGGGGCACGGGCACGGTTGGTGCGTGGCCGGGCATGCTCATGGGCTCTGTACGGTCCCTTGCGTTGACGGTGGGGTGCTCGGTGATGCGGGTGGTGCGCGGCGGTCGAGTGCGGCTCGGCCGTCGATCAATTTAGGTTAGGCATACCTAACCATGTCAACCATGCCTGTCCCCGCCCGGGGCCTATGACCGAAAGTTCACCGTCCGCCCGTGGCGCCCCACCCGCCCCTTCCGTGCTTAACCCGGCCTTGCACCGCCCCTTAGCCCGGACTTAAAGACCCGTGAAACCCCCTCCGGCCGCCCGGATCGGGCCCGTCCGGCGGCTAGCGTGCTCACTCCCCGGGCCGCTGATCCCCCGTCACGGCCCGGGCCCCCGATCCGAGGAGACGTTCGACGATGACTGCGCTGCGCGCCGCCGCCACGGTCGCGGCCCTGGCCGTTGCCCCGCTGATGATCACCCTGGCCACCGCGACCCCGGCCGGTGCCCACGGCTCGCTGGAGGACCCGGTCAGCCGGGTGAAGACCTGCTTCGACGAAGGACCCGAGAGCCCGGTCTCCGGCGCCTGCCGCGACCTGGTCGCCCTCGGCGGGACCCAGCCCCTGTACGACTGGAACGAGGTCAACCTCGCCGACGCCGCCGGCCGGCACCGGGAGCTGATCCCGGACGGCCACCTGTGCAGCGCGGGCCGCGACAAGTACGCCGGTCTCGACCAGGCACGCGCCGACTGGCCCGCCTCCACGCTCTCCGCCGGGCCGCACACCTTCCGCTACCGGGCCACGGCCCCGCACCGCGGCGGCTTCGAACTGTTCATCACCAAGGAGGGGTACGACCCCACCGCCCCGCTGCGCTGGTCGGACCTGGAGTCCTTCGGCGAGGTGACCGACCCGCCGCTGGAGAACGGCTCCTACGTCTTCGACCTGACGGTGCCCGAGCGGTCGGGACGGCATCTGATCTACAGCGTCTGGCAGCGCAGCGACAGCCCCGAGGCGTTCTACACCTGCTCGGACGTGGTGTTCGGCGGCGCGGGCGGCGGCGGAACGGCCGTCGAGCCGGCCCCGCCCGCCCCCGAGCCGGAGCCCGCGCCCGGCGCGGAGGATTCCGGCCACGGCGAGCACGGTGAGCACGGCGAGCACGCTGACCACGGGAGCGACGACCACACCGGGCACGACGAGCACGACGACCACGCCACGGCCCCCGGCGAGGACCGGGAGCCGCCCGGGGACACGCCCGCCGCCCCGGCGGGCAACGCCCCGGCCCCGGCCGGCGACCCCGGCGACCCGGTCACCGGCGAGGACGACCGGGAACTGGCCGCCACCGGCGGTGACCCGGCCGGCACCGCCGCCCTCGCCCTGGGCGGCGCCGCGGCCCTGACCATCGGCACCGCGACCCTCCTGCTGGCGGCCCGGCGCCCGGCCGCCGCCCGCCCCCCCCCGCCGCCGCGCCGCC
>NZ_JBHWJL010000527.1:0-1814 GCF_042731495.1 Streptomyces sp. NPDC059853 | reverse complement strand
AGTTCGGAGAGCCGGTTGACCGACTCGACCGGGTCGAGGACGGGGCGGGTGGCGTCGCCGAACGGGTCGTTGCCGCGCCAGCCGACGGTCCACAGACCGAAGGTGAACTTGTCGTCGGGGGTGGGCTGATAGGACATCGCGGCTCCTCGGCGTGCGGTACGGCTATTCGTCATGTCCGTTGACAAATTAGTATGCCCCTGCCCCTGAGTGGAAGCCCCCGGACCGCCACCGTCGGCGCCGGGCGACGGAAGGACGCGATCATGGCCGCACCCGATGGACCTCTCGTGGTGGGCGTGGACTCCTCCACGCAGTCCGCCAAGGCGCTGGTGGTGGACGCCGCCACCGGCACGGTGGTGGCCCGCGGCCAGGCGCCGCACGTGGTGAGCCCCGAGGGCGACAGCGACCCCGAGCAGTGGTGGCAGGCGCTCGGCGAGGCACTGGACCAGTGCGGCCCGGTGGTGCGGGAGGCGGCGGCGGTCTCGGTCGCCGGGCAGCAGCACGGCCTGGTGACGCTGGACGGTGACGGCCGTCCGGTGCGCAACGCCCTGCTGTGGAACGACACCCGCTCCGCCCCGCAGCGCGAGCGGCTGATCGAGGAACTCGGCGGAGCGGGCTGGTGGGCGCGGCGGGCCGGGAGCGTCCCGCCGGCGTCCTTCACGGTGACCAAGTGGGCCTGGCTGCGCGAGAACGAGCCGGAGGCCGCCGCGGCGACCCGCGCGGTGCGGCTGCCGCACGACTATCTGACCGGCCGGCTGACCGGTCAGGAGGTCGGCGGCGGCACCACGGACCGCGGGGACGCCTCGGGCACCGGCTGGTGGTCGACGGAGACCGAGGCGTACGACGCGGAGATCCTCGGCCATGTCGGCCTGGACCCCGAGCTGCTGCCGCGTGTGGTCCCGGCGGGCGAGCCGGCCGGCACGGTACGGTCCGGGCTGCCGCTCCCGGAGGGCATCCTGGTGGCCGGGGGCACCGGCGACAACATGGCGGGCGCGCTCGGCCTCGGCCTGCTGCCGGGCCGTCCGGTGCTGAGCCTGGGCACCTCCGGCACCGTGTACGCGGTGGCCGGGCGGCGGCCGGCGGACGACAGCGGCGTGGTCGCCGGCTTCGCCGACGCCGGACGCAACTGGCTGCCGCTGGCCTGCACGCTCAACTGCACGGTGGCCGTCGACCGGTTCGCGGCGCTGCTGGGCCTGGACCGGGAGGCGGTGGAGGCGGGCGGCGCGGCGGTGGTCCTGCCGTTCCTCGACGGGGAGCGCACCCCGGACCTGCCGTACGCCAGCGGGCTGCTCACCGGACTGCGGCACGAGACCACCGGCGGCCAGGTGCTCCAGGCCGCGTACGACGGGGCGGTGTTCGCGCTGCTGGAGGCCCTGGACCGGGTGCTGGACGCGGACGCGGACCCCGCGGAACCGATTCTGCTGATCGGCGGCGGCGCCCGGGGGGTGGCCTGGCGGGAGACGGTACGGCGGCTCTCGGGCCGTCCTGTGGTGGTGCCCCGCGCCCAGGAGCTGGTGGCGCTGGGCGCGGCGGCCCAGGCGGCCGGTCTGCTGCTGGGCCGGGACGCGTCGGCGGTGGCCCGGGAATGGAACACGGCCGAGGGCCCGGCGTACGACGCGGTGGAGCGGGACGAGGCGGCCCTGCACCGGCTGTCCACGGCCCTGCAGGACGCGGATGCCCTGCTGCGCCGCCCCTGAGGGCGCGGCGGTGCCCGGACCCCCGGCAGGAGCGGAGGCCCGTGGACGGCGGCCCGTTCCCCCGCTCCCCGGCGTCCGCCGGGCCGTCGCGGGGCGCGGTGCGGCGCGGCGCGGCCGGAC
>NZ_JBHWJL010000526.1:0-1824 GCF_042731495.1 Streptomyces sp. NPDC059853 | reverse complement strand
GGGTATGACTGTGGACACTGCGCATCTCGAGGTGACGGACGGCGTCGGCACCATCACCCTGGACCGGCCGCCGCTGAATGCCCTGGACTCCGCCCTCCAGGACCGGCTGCGGGAGCTGGCCGGGGAGATCACCGGGCGCCAGGACATCCGCGCCGTGGTGATCCGGGGCAGCGAACGGGCGTTCGCGGCCGGCGCCGACATCAAGGAGATGCGGGCCATGGACCACGCCGCGATGGTGGCCCGCGCCCGGGGCCTCCAGGACGCGTTCACGGCCGTCGCCCGCATCCCCAAGCCGGTGGTGGCGGCCATCACCGGCTACGCGCTGGGCGGCGGCTGCGAACTGGCGCTGTGCGCCGACGTCCGGTTCGCCGCCGAGGAGGCGCGGCTCGGCCAGCCGGAGATCCTGCTCGGGCTGATCCCGGGCGCCGGCGGCACGCAGCGGCTCGCCCGGCTGATCGGCCCCTCCCGCGCCAAGGACCTGATCTTCACCGGCCGCCAGGTGACCGCCGCCGAGGCGCTGACCCTGGGCCTGGTCGACCAGGTGCACCCGGCCGCCGAGGTGTTCGACCGCGCCCACGCCTGGGCCGCGCGGCTGGCCAAGGGCCCGGCGACCGCGCTGCGCGCCGCGAAGGAGGCGGTGGACGGCGGCCTCGACGCGGGCATCGACGCCGGGCTCGCCCTGGAACGCACCTGGTTCGCGAGCCTGTTCGCCACGGCCGACCGCGAGGAGGGCTTCCGCAGCTTCCTGGAGGACGGCCCCGGCAAGGCCCGCTTCCGCTGAACCGGCCCGCGCGCCCGGCCCTCCCCGCACCGGGGAGGGCACCGGGTCCCCGGCCCGCGCGGCCCGGCCCCGCGCCGAAAACCCCGGCGGGGCGGGAGACGGCCGATCACCGGCGCCCCACCCGTCACACCGGCCGCCGCACCCGCGTCGTCCCTGGTCATCGCGGTGTCCGGCGTTCAACTGCCCTCGGCATATGTGCGCCGCCACCGCTGGATCAGTCACCCCACCAGGGACACTTACCCCGGAACCCCCCACGCGCCCGGCATATGCGCGTCATGATGGGCCCATGGCAGCGACGGCGGACACCCCGATGCGGGACGTCATGGGCGTGAGCGGACCGAGCGGAGCGACGGTGGAGACAACCTCCGATCCATCGGCCGGCGAAGTACGGCTGCCCGCCCGCCCCGAATCCGCGGCCGCCGTACGGCGGCTGACGCGCGATCTGCTCCGCGACCACTGGCTGCTGCCCCGGCAGCTCACCGAGGACGCGGTGCAACTGGCCGCGGAACTGGCCGCCAACGCCGTCCAGCACGCCGGGGCCCACAGCTTCGGCCTGCTGGTACGGCGGCGGCGCGGCTGGATCCGGGTGGAGATCCGCGACCCCTCCCGCGCCCTGCCCTGCCTGCTGCCCCCCAGCCGCGAACTGGACCTCAACGGGCGCGGGCTGTTCCTGGTGGATGCCCTCGCCGACCGCTGGGGGGTGGACCTGCTGCCGCGCGGCAAATCCACCTGGTTCGAGCTGCGCCTCGGCGGACGCTAGGGACCCGCCCGCACCGCCCCTACGCCACCATGCCCCGCCGCCGGGTGCCCGCCCGGCGGCGGCGGTCGTTGCACAGCAGGCACTTGCCCCAGCCCGGCGGCAGCGGATCGTCCCGGTCCCCGTACAGCGGGTCGACCGCGCCGCGCGGATGCTCACGGCAGCCGGTCTCCCCCGGCCCGTCGCTCAGCGCCTGCGCCGCCGCCAGCGCCCGCCGCAGGGCGTCGACCAGCACCTCGGCCTGCTCCCCGGCCGGGCTCTCCTGGTCGAAGGCGATGTCATAGGC
>NZ_JBHWJL010000525.1:0-1831 GCF_042731495.1 Streptomyces sp. NPDC059853 | reverse complement strand
GTACACGCACTACTGGGGCATGTTCACCGACATCCCGCAGTGGGCGCTGGCGCTGGCCGCGCTGGCGGTGGTGCTGTGCGTCAACCTCATCTCGGTGCGGATCTTCGGCGAGCTGGAGTTCTGGTTCGCGATCGTCAAGGTCGGCGCCCTGGCCTGCTTCATGGTGATCGGCCTCTTCCTGCTGGCGGCACGGCACGACGTGGGCGGCCACCCCGGCGGCCCCGGCCTGATCACCGGCAACGGCGGCGTCTTCCCGGCCGGGCTGCTGCCGCTGCTCATCGTCGTGCAGGGCGTCGTCTTCGCCTACGCCTCGGTGGAACTGGTCGGCGTCACGGCCGGGGAGACCGAGGAGCCGCACCGGGTGGTGCCGCGCGCCATCAACTCCATCATGTGGCGGATCGCGCTGTTCTACGTCGGGTCGGTGCTGCTGCTGACGATGCTGCTGCCCTGGACCGCGTACTCCGCCGGGGAGAGCCCCTTCGTCACCGTGCTCGCGGGCATCGGCATCCCGGCGGTCGGCGGCGTGATGAACCTCGTGGTGCTCACCGCCGCCATGTCCTCCCTCAACTCCGGGCTCTACTCCACCGGGCGCATCCTGCGCTCCATGGCCCTGGCCGGCTCGGCGCCGCGCTTCACCGGCGCCATGAACCGGCACCGCGTCCCGTACGGCGGGATCCTGCTGACGGCGGGGCTGTGCGTGCTCGGCGTCGGCCTCAACGCGGTCGTGCCGGAGGACGCCTTCGAGATCGTGCTGAACTTCGCGGCCCTCGGCATCCTCGCCACCTGGGGGCTCATCATGATCTGTCATCTGGCGTTCTGGCGCAGGACGAGGACCGGCGAGCTGACCCGGCCCGGCTACCGGCTGCCGTTCGCCCCCTACACACAGCTGGTCACGCTCGCCTTCCTGGGCGCGGTACTGGTGCTGATGGCCGCCGACGGCGAGGGACCCGGCCGGGTCACCGTGCTGTGTCTGCCGCTGATCGCCACCGCCCTGGTGGCGGGATGGTTCGGAGTACGGGCGCGGGTCGCCGCCGTCCGTGGAGGGAGCACGCCGTGAACACACCGATAGCACCGGGGCCCGCCGCCGTGCGGCGGCCCGCGCATGTGCCGCTGGTCGCGCTGGAGCGGGCCGGGATCACCGAAGGGGTGCACCACGGCTCCGTGGTGGTGCTCGACCCGGCCGGGGAGGTCGCCTGGTCCGCCGGGGACACCGGCGCCGCCATGTACCCGCGCTCCGCGCTCAAGCCGGTGCAGGCGGCGGCGATGGTACGCGCCGGACTGCCGCTGGACGGGGAGCTGCTGGCGCTGGCCGCCGCCAGCCACTCGGGCGAGCCGGAGCAACTGGCGGAGGCGCGGCGGATCCTGGCGCTCGGCGGGTTCGGGGAGGAAGCGCTGCGCAACGTACCGGACCTGCCGTACGGCGAAGCGGCGCGCGCGGCCTGGCTGCGGGCCGGCCACGGCCCCAGCCGCCTCGCCCAGAACTGCTCCGGCAAGCACGCCGCGATGCTGCTCACCTGCGGCCGCAACGGCTGGCCGGCCGACAGCTACCCGGACCCCGGGCACCCGCTGCAGCGCGCCGTCGCCGCCGAGGTGGAACGGCTCACCGGGGAACGGATCGCGGCGGTGACGGCGGACGGGTGCGGCGCGCCGCTGTTCTCGGTGTCGCTGCACGGTCTGGCGCGGGCGGCCGCCGCGCTCGTCACGGCGGCACCCGGCACCCCGGAGCGGCGGGTCGCCGACGCGATGCGCGCGCACCCCGGGATGGTGGCGGGCCCCGGGCGGGACGTCACCGGGCTGATGCGGGCGGTGCCGGGGCTGCTGGCCAAGGACG
>NZ_JBHWJL010000524.1:0-1834 GCF_042731495.1 Streptomyces sp. NPDC059853 | reverse complement strand
CCCTGCCAGGAGTCGATCACCGCCAACTCCGCGTCCCCCACCAGCCGCGCCTCCCCGTGCGGCGCCTCCGGATCCGCCACCATCGCCCGCATCACCCGTACATACACATCGCGCAGCGACAGCACCTGCTCCTGCGTCAGCACGTCCGGGTGGTAGTCCAGCCCCAGCAGCAGCCGTGACGAGTACGGGTTGCGGATCACACCCACATTCAGCGGGAAGTTGGTGGGCTCGGCGCGCTCCGTGCTGAAGCTGTCGATCTTGCCGTCCTCGATCCGGATCCGGTCCGCACCGAAGGCCTTGCCCAGCACATGGAAGTGGTTGTAGACGAAGTTCACCTCGAACAGCGGGCCACCGCCGAGCCCGCGCTGCAACGCGCCGAGCGGATAGCGCCGGTGCGGCAGCAGATCGCGCTCGGTGGCGAAGACCGCCCGCACCAGATCCGCCCAGCTGCCCTCCGGCAGCCGCAACCGGAACGGCACGGTGTTCAGATACAGCCCCCGCGCCTCGGTCCCGTCCGTCTCCTCCAGCCGCCCGTTGGCCGTCAGGCCGACCAGCAGATCGGTGCTGCCGGTCAGGACGCTGATCGCCCGCAGATGCGCCGCCAGCGCCACCGCCTTGAACGGCACCCCGCACCGGCGCGCCACCTCCTGGAGACCGTCGCACACCTCCTGCGGCAGCAGTGTCTCCACCGAGCCGTATCCCTCGGCCTCGTTGTGCACCCGCCACTCGTCCGGCATCGCCTCCCCGCCCGGCAGGGACGGCGCCCCCGCCGGGCGGCGCGGCAGCCGGCAGTCCGGGCGGTCCCCGACCCGCTCGCGCCAGAACTCCGCGCTCTCCCGCGAGGCCGTCGCCGCCTTCTCGGCCGCGATGAAGTCCCGGTACGTGGAGGTGGGCGGCTCCGGGCGCGGATCACCTCCCGCCAGCAACTCCTGGTAGAGCGCGGTGATCTCCGAGAGCGTCGAGTGCAGACTCCACCCGTCGAAGATGGCGTGGTGTTCGGTGATGGTCCACTGGAACGTCTCGTCCGCCAGCCGGTGCAGCCCGAACCGGAGCAGCAGCGGCCGTGTGTGGTCGAAGCGGTGCGCCCGCTCCGCCCGCACATACGCGCCGATCACCTCCTCCTGGGCCGCCGCCTCCAGGTCCCGCAGATCGACGACGGTGAACGGCATCTCGGCGTGCGGGTGCACCAGTTGCAGCGGCTCGCTGTAGCCGCTCAGGTCGAAGGAGGTCCGCAGGATGGGATGCCGGGCGACCACCCGGGCCACGGCGTCCCGGAAGGCCACCTCGTCGAACGGGCCGATGATCCGCAGGCTGTCGACGTTGTGGTACGGCCGCCGGTCCGGGTCGAACTCCATCTCGTAGACCATGCCGACCTGCAGTTCGGCCATGGGATAGGCGTCGACGAGCCCGTCCGGCAGCCTGTCCCGGTCCTCGGGGGAGACCAGCGAGAACGGTTCGGGTCCGCTCGGCGGCTCCCCGTCCGCTGCCCCGCTCTCCTCGGTGACGCTGCTGACCGCGGCCAGGCCCGCCGGTGTCGGATGGCGGAACAGGTCCTGGAGGGCGAACGACACCCCACCGGCCCGTGCCCGCCCCAGGACCTGGATGGCGCGGATGGAGTCGCCGCCGAGGTCGAAGAAGGAGTCGTCGCGGCCCACCCGGCGGACCCCGAGCACCTCGCTCCAGACGTCCGCGAGCACGGCCTCCACCGGACCGAGCGGCGCCGCGTAGTCCCGGCCGAGTTCGGGACGTTCCCGGCCCGGTGCCGGAAGGCTTCCGGTGTCGATCTTGCCCTGGGGGGTGAGGGGGAGACGGGTGAGGTGGACGAAGTGGTGCG
>NZ_JBHWJL010000523.1:0-1852 GCF_042731495.1 Streptomyces sp. NPDC059853 | reverse complement strand
GTACAGGGAGTGCGAGCAGGACTCGTCCACGGCGTCCGGGTCCGCCGCGTCCCCGGTCGGCTGGAGGTTCCCGCCCGCGTACCGGGCCAGCGAGGGTGCGGCCAGCACCTTCTCGATCCAGCGGGCGCCCGCCGTCAGCGCCGCCCGGTCCGCGCCCCGCGGGTCGCTCAGATAGCGCGGGTCGATCAGCGGCGCGTCGGCCGGATCGGGCGAGGCCAGCCGCACCTCGCCCCGGCTGTGCGGCTGGAGCAGCACCGCCCCGACCGAGAACGCGTGCTCGTCGCCCAGGGTCAGCCCCTCGTCCAGATAGGGGCCCGGCGCGAACAGCAGCTCCAGATCCGGCAGCGCCATCGACGGATCGCTGCGGGCGAAGGTGTACGCCTCGCCGAGGTTGGAGGTCAGCTTGCCGCGCCGGTACCGGCCGTAGCGCACCATCTCCCGCGCCGAGGCCGCGTCGTACAGACTGATCGGCTCCCGGCTGGCCACCACCCGCATCGTCACCAGATGGTCGGCCAGATTGCGCCCCACCTCGGGCCGGTTGGCCACCACCGGGATGCCGAACCGGCGCAGCTCCCGGGCCGGGCCGATCCCCGACAGCTTCAGCAGCTGCGGGGTGTTGACGGCGCCGCCGCACAGCACCACCTCGGCCCGCGCCCGCGAGGTGACCAGCCGGCCCTCGTGCAGATACTCCACCCCGCTCGCCCGCCGCCCGGTGAACAGCACCCGGCGGGCCGCGGCCCCGGTGCGCACCGTCAGCCGGGGCCGTCCGGCCGCCGGGCGCAGAAAAGCGTCGGCGGTGCTGAACCGGGCCCCCTCGTGCTGCGTCACCGCCGTGCGACCGCCGCGCTCGGCCGTCGCGTACCCGTCCACCGACACCTCGCTCAGCCCCGCCTCCTGGGCCGCCGCCAGGAACGCCGCCGTGAGCGGATTCGGGTCGCGCTGCATCCGCACCGGCATCGGCCCGCCGCCGGTACGGCGCCCGGCCGCCAGCGGATCCTCCCGGTCCTCCAGCGCGTCGAAGCACCGGGTGACGGCCCGCCGGCCCCACTCCGGACCCGCCAGCCGCTCCCAGGCGTCGTAGTCCTCCGGGAAGCCGCGCACCCACATCATGGCGTTGACCGAGGACGAGCCGCCCAGGGTGCGCCCGGCCGGCCAGTAGATCTCCCGCCCGCCGAGACCGCGCTGCGGCACGGTGCGCCGCGCCCAGTCGAACGGGCCGCCGAACAGCGACAGATAGGCCGCCGGCACCCGGATCGACGGGTCGCTGTCGGCCGGCCCCGCCTCCAGGAGCAGCACGCTGCGGGCCGGATCGGCGCTCAGCCGCTCCGCCAGGGGCGCCCCCGAGGCCCCCGCCCCGACGATGATGTAGTCGAACGAGTCATCCATGGTGCGACAAACCTTCCGGTCGGGTCGCGGGCGCCGCGCCGGGCGTCCACGACCAGGTGCGCAGCAGGGTCAGCGGCCCGCGTACGGTCACCGCGCCCGCGTAGCCGGCGGGCAGATCCAGCCGCCGCATCCGCCACGCCGCGCGGTGCCGCCCGCCCTCGAAGACCGCGGCGTCGGCGGTGGCTTCGGCGAACCGCACCTCGAAGCGGTCCAGCGGATGCGCCAGGCCCAGGCCCAGCGCCTTCACATAGCTCTCCTTGCAGGTCCAGTACGCCCAGAACGGCGCCCGGTCACCGGCGCGGGCCGCCGCCCGTACCGCCGCCGCCTCCGCCGGCGCGAACCACCGCTCGGCCAGGGCCATGCGGTCCTGGCCGGTGATCCGCTCGATGTCCACCCCGACCGGGCCCGGCGCCGCCAGCGCCAGCAGCGCGGCGCCCCGGGTGTGCGAGAGGTTGAACGCCAGGCC
>NZ_JBHWJL010000522.1:0-1856 GCF_042731495.1 Streptomyces sp. NPDC059853 | reverse complement strand
GTGCGTCCGGCACTGCGGCCGGTTCCCCGGCACGCCACCCGGCAGCGCCGTCAGCGTCGCCGGCATCAGCACCCACGACGCCACCCCGCCGAGCGCCATCAGCCCGGCGCAGATCCACGCCGCCTTGCCGAACGCCGCGTTCACCTCGGTCGCCGACCGGTACTCGTCGGTGGACAGGCCGATCGCCAGCGGCAGCGCCGCCACGGCGAGCAACTGCGCCACCCGCGCCGCCGCGTTGTTCACCCCGCTGGCGATCCCGGCCCGCCGTACCTCCAGCGAGGCCAGCACGGTCGCCGTCAGTGGCGCCACGAACAGGCTCATGCCCAGCCCCTGCACCAGCACCGCCGGGAACACGTCGTGCCAGTAGCCGCCGCCCGGATGCACCCGGTGCAGCAACAGCAGCCCGCACGCCGCCACCAGCGGGCCCACCGTCAGCGGCAGTCGCGGCCCGATGCGCTGCGCCAGCGCCCCGGCCGGTCCCGACAGCACCGTCATCAGCAAGGTGATCGGCAAGGTGGCGATCCCGGCCTCGAACGCGTCGTAGCCCAGGCCGTTCTGCAACTGCACCGGCAGCAGGAAGAACACCCCGCCGATCGCCCCGTACAGACACAGCGTCACCCCGTTGGTCGCGGTGAACAGCCGGGACCGGAAGATCCCCAGCGGCAGCATCGGCCGTGCCGTGCGCCGCTCCCGCACCACGAACGCCACCCCCACCAGCACGCCGCCCACCGCCACCGCCGACGCGGTGCCCGCCCCCGAGGTCGGCGCCGCGATCAGCGCGAACGTCACCGCGCCCAGCGACAGCGCCGCCAGCCCCGCTCCCAGCACGTCGAACCGGCCCTCCGCCTCCCAGTCCCGGCTCTCCGGCACGCCCCGGGCCAGCGCCAGCACCACCGCCGCCAGCGGCAGATTGATGAGGAAGATCCACCGCCAGCCGGGGCCGTCCACCAGCCAGCCGCCCAGGAACGGGCCGAACGCGATGGCCACCCCGCCGAGCCCCGACCACAGGCCCACCGCCTTCGCCCGCTCCTGCGGCCGGAACGAGGACTGGATCAGCGCCAGCGAACCCGGCGTCAGCTGCGCCCCGCCTACGCCCTGCAAGCCGCGCGCCACCACCAGCGCCGCCCCGTTGGGTGCCAGACCGCACAGCAGCGAGGCCACCGTGAACCACACCACCCCCCACATGAACACCCGCCGCCGCCCGTAGCGGTCACCGAGCCCGCCGCCGAGCAGGATCAGTCCGGCCAGGGTGAGCATGTACGCGTTGAGCGTCCACTGGAGGGTGGCCAGCGGCGCGCCGAGCCCCTCCCCGATGCGCGGCAGCGCCACGTTCACGATCGTGCCGTCCAGCATCGCCATCCCGGAGCCGAGGACGGCGGCGGCGAGCACCCGGCGGCCTCCCGGGCTCGCCGTGCTCAGGCCCTCCTGAGGTGCGGTCATGGCGGCAGGCTCGCACGGCGGCCACCGGTACCCGCGCAGGCGCCGCCGGGCGCGGCGCCGTCAGACCGGGCCCGCCTCCCGGTCCCCGCCCCCGCCCCCGCCCCCGGGCAGCAGTTCCGGCAGCGGCGCCAGCCGGCCGACCACCTCCGTCCCCCCGTACACCGGCGCCGTGGCGAACGGCGCCAGCGGCTCCGGCGCAACCCCGCAGCGCCGCAGCGCCGCGACGGTGGCCGGCATCCGCGCCCGGTCCGTCCCGGCCGCGATCTTCACGGCCACCGCCCAGCCGTCCGGCAGCGCGGCGATCTGCACCCCTTCGAACCCGTCCTTGGCCAGCAGCCCCGGCACCGCCCGCATCAGCCCGGGAACGGCTCACCGGGGAACGGATCGCGGCGGTGACGGCGGACGGGTGCGGCGCG
>NZ_JBHWJL010000521.1:0-1863 GCF_042731495.1 Streptomyces sp. NPDC059853 | reverse complement strand
CGGGCGGCCGACGGCGAACCCGGCCTGCGGCTCCTGCGACGACTCACGGTGTCACGCTGAGGTGTATACGCGCACCCGCCGGCGGGCACCGGGGACACCTCCCCCCGGCTCCGGCACGCCCTGGCCCGGTACATCCTCGATGAGCGGCGCGAGGACGGGCGCCCCCTCGACCCGGTCGCCCGGTTCCACCTGGGCAACGGAGCCGCCGCCTGGCAGCTCAACTGGCCCGCCGACACCTCGGAGCGGGCCTGGGAGCAGTCCTACGGCGCGATGATCAACTACCGCTACGAGCCCGGAGAGCTGGAACGGCGGCACGAGGACTTCGTACGCCACGGCCGGGTGGCCCGCGGCGGCCCACTGGGCGACACCTACGGCGCGGCGCCCGCATCCGGCCGCGCCCACGGCACGCCGGCCACCCGCCCCGGCACGCCGCACCCGCACGACACGAGAGGAACACCCCCGATGGCCCCCTGCCCGACCATCCACCGGTCCTTCGCCGCACAGGCGGCGCGGCGACCGGACGCGACGCTCTTCGAACTCCCCGGCGGCCGGCGCATCACCTACGGCGAGACCGGGCTGACCGTCCAGCGGATCGCCGCCCGGCTGGCCGCCGCCGGTCTCTCCCCCGGCGACCGGGTCGCCGCCCAGGTCGGCAAGTCCCCCGAGGCCGTGGCCCTGTACCTGGCGACGCTCCAGCTCGGCGGCGTCTTCCTGCCGCTCAACACCGCCTACACCGGTGCCGAGATGGACTACTTCCTCGACGACGCCGAGCCACGGGTCCTCGTCCTCGCCCCCGGCCGGGAGGAGCGGTACGCCGCCCGCCGCGCGGCCGGGCTCTCCGTGGAAACGCTCGGCACCGAAGGCGAGGGCACACTGCTGTCCGGCACGGAACGCCACGAGGCCGTCCACCCGGTGGCGGAGGGGGACCCGGCGGCCATCCTCTACACCTCCGGTACCACCGGACGTTCCAAGGGCGCGGTCCTCACCCACGGCAATCTGGCCTCCAACTGCGCGGCGCTGCTGGACGCCTGGGAGTACACCGCCGAGGACCGGCTGATCCACGCCCTGCCGATCTTCCACGTGCACGGTCTCTTCGTCGCCGTCAACATGACGCTGGTGGCCGGGGCCTCGATGTACTACCTGCCGTCCTTCGACGCCACGGCGATCACCGAACTGCTGCCCCGGGCCACCGTCCTCATGGGCGTCCCCACCTTCTACACCCGGCTGCTCAGGAGCGAAGGGCTCACCCGGGAGAGCTGTGCCGGGATGCGGCTGTTCGTCTCCGGCTCGGCACCGCTGCTCGCGAGCGACCACACGGCCTTCGAGGCCCGTACCGGCCACGCCATCGTGGAGCGCTACGGGATGACCGAGACCAACATGAACACCACCAACCCCCTCACCGGCGGCCCCCGCAAGCCCGGCACCGTCGGAAAGCCGCTGCCCGGCACCGAGGTGCGGGTGGTGGACGCCGCCACCGGCCGGAAGCTGCCGGACGGGGAGGTCGGCAGCATCGAGGTGCGCGGCCCCAACGTCTTCACCGGCTACTGGCGGATGCCGGAGAAGACGGCCGCCGAATTCCGGCCCGACGGCTTCTTCGTCACCGGGGACCTGGGCCGCTTCGACGAGGACGGCTATCTGAGCATCGTCGGGCGGGCGAAGGACCTGGTGATCTCCGGCGGCTACAACGTCTACCCCAAGGAGATCGAGGAACTGCTGGACGCCCACCCCAAGGTGGCCGAGTCCGCCGTCATCGGCGTACCGCATCCCGACTTCGGCGAGACGGTGGTCGCCGTCGTCGTCCCGGCGCCCGGGGAGGAGCCCGGCGAGAGGGAACTGCTGGAGGCCGTCGCCGGGGACCTCGCC
>NZ_JBHWJL010000520.1:0-1863 GCF_042731495.1 Streptomyces sp. NPDC059853 | reverse complement strand
CTGCTGATCCCCAAGTTCCTGGTGCTGTCCACCTTCGGCATGTTCGACACCTACGCGGGCATGGTGATCCCGCTCCTGGTGGACGCGGCCGGGATCTTCATCATGAAGCAGTTCTTCGAATCCGTGCCCAGAGAGGTCGAGGAAGCCGCCCGGATCGACGGCGCCGGGGTCTTCCGGATCTACTGGTCGGTCGTGCTGCCCATGGCCAGGCCCGCGCTCATCACCCTCACCATCCTCTCCTTCCAGGGCTCGTGGAACGAGTTCACCCACTTCCTGGTCTCCACCCAGTCCGCCCAGTACGAGACCCTCACCACCGGCCTGGCGCGCTTCGTCGCCGGCGGGCTGGGCAGCGGCACCCAGTACCCCCTCAAGCTGGCGGCGGCGGCGCTGTCCACCATCCCGGTGGCCATCCTCTTCTTCTGCTTCCAGCGCTACTTCATCCGGGGCGCCAACGCCGGATCGGTCAAGGAGTGAGCGGCGGCCCGGACACCGTCACCTCCCCGGGAGCCTTGTCCGGCCGCAGCCCCCGCCACGACGGCTGCCGCAGCCGCCCGTCCCGGGTCCACGCCCGGTAGGCCACCTCACCCACCAGCGCCGGGTCCACCCAGTGGGCCCGGCGCGCGTGCGCGGCCGGCACCGCGCCGGCGAACGGCGGCCGGTCCCGGGCGCGCGGCTCCAGCAGCTCCAGCAGCTCGGCCAGCATCCCCCGGGTGAACCCCGACCCCACCCGCCCCAGATACCGCAGCCCGCCGCCCTCGCCGTACGCGCCCACCAGCAGCGAACCGATCGTCCCCCCGCGCTGCCCCGCCCCCGGCTGCCAGCCGCCGATCAGCACCTCCTGGGTGCGCACCAGCGGTTTCTTCACCCACAGCGCCGAACGGCGCCCCGGCCGGTACGGCGAGTCCAGCCGCTTGGCCACCAGCCCCTCCAGCCCGTTCGCCCGCGCCACCTCCAGCAGCTCACCCGGATCGGCCGCCGACCCGGGCACGTACGGCGGAACCGCCAGCCGCTCCGGGGCGACCCGGGCCAGCGAGTCGAGCACCGCCCGCCGCTCCCGGTACGGCTCGGCGAGCAGTGACCGCCCGCGGTGCCACAGCACGTCGAAGGCGAAGAACACCACCGGCGTGAACGGCGGCCTGGCCCGCCGCTGCAGCAGCCCGAAGTCCGGCCGCCCCGCCGCGTCCAGCGCCACGATCTCCCCGTCCAGCACCACCGGGCCCGCGCCGATCTCCGCCAGCTCCGGATAGCGGCCGGTGAAGTCGTTCCCCGCCCGGCTCGTCGCCCGCACCCCGCCGCCCGCGCCGATCCGCAGACAGCACCGGTAACCGTCCCACTTGAACTCGTACCCCCACCGGCCGCCCACCGGCGGTTCACCCTCCACCGCCAGCATGGGCGGCACCCACTCCGGTACCTCCTCCTCCCGCATCGCCCCAGTACACCCGCCCCCGGCGGCCGCGCAAAACACGTTGCCGACGCGGCGCCCCGCTGCCACCCTTCCGCTCATGACGGACGACCCCACCGGCACCGCCCACGATGTGACCGCCCTGTTCAACCGGGGGCGGCTGATCGCCATCCCGCGCCGCAGCGCCCGGCGCGGACAACTGCTCGCCCACCTCGCGGACACCCTCTTCGCACCCGGCCGCTCCTACCGCGAACCCGAGGTCAACGCCGCCCTGCGCACCGTCCACGACGACGCCCCCGCCCTCCGCCGCTACCTGGTGGAATCCGGGCTGCTCATCCGCACCCGCGACGGCGCCGACTACCGCAGGGCCGGCTGAGCGGCCACCCCGACGCGACGGGCGGGGACGGGTCGGGGGGGGGGGGGCTGCCAACCCCGCCCACCCCCCCACCCCGCAAAGCGAT
>NZ_JBHWJL010000519.1:0-1939 GCF_042731495.1 Streptomyces sp. NPDC059853 | reverse complement strand
GGCCTGGACGGCGCCGAGGGTGACCACGAGGCCGGCCAGGACGAGGCCGGCGGCGAGCCACAGCTTGGCCCGCAGGCCGCGCGGCAGCCCCGCGGTGCCCTCGCTGTGCCTGCGCGCCGCCGCCTGGGCGTACCCCTCGTCGAGGGTGTGGTTCATGACGGTGGTCAGCAGCGACATGGAGGCGTCGGGGCGCGCCGGCGGGCGTGGCCCGTTGGGCTGCGATGACATGGCGGACATGGTCGCACGCCGCCCCGGGGGATATCGAAACGGGCCCCCGGGGAGGCGGTGCGGCCGGTGTCAGTGGTCGGCGCCCTCCACGACGGCCGACCAGTGTTCGAGGAGTTCCTGCGCGGTGGCGTCGTCGGGGCCCTCGGCCCACAGATGGGTGACGGCCTCGGCCGGGTCGGGCAGCACCAGCACCCAGCGGCCGTCGGACTCCACCACCCGTACGCCGTCGGTGGTGTCGATGGAGCGGTCGCCCGCCGCCTCGACGACCCGGCGCATGACCAGGCCCTTGACCGCCCAGGGGGTGGCCACGGCGCGGCGCAGGACGTGGGCCCTGGGGATGCGCGCGTCGATCTGGCTGAGCGAGAGCTGGGTGCGGGCCACCAGGCCGGTGAGCCGGGCGAAGGCCGCGGTGGCGTCGAAGACGCTGGAGAACTCGGGGACGATGAAGCCGCCCTGGCCGTCCCCGCCGAAGACGGCGTCCTTGCCGGCGGCGCGGGTCAGGTCGTCGGGCGAGGTGCTGGTCCACTCGACCTGGGTGCCGTGGTAGGCGGCCACCTGTTCGGCGATACGGGTGGTGGTGACGGGCAGCGCGACCCGGCCGGTGCGGCGTTCCGCGGCGATCAGGTCGAGCATTACCAGGAGCGCCCGCTGGTCCTCGATGATGTGTCCGCGTTCGTCGACGAGGGCGAGGCGTTCGCCCACCGGGTCGAAGCGGACGCCGAAGGCGGCGCGGGAGGAGGAGACCATCTCGCCCAGCTGTTCGCGGCGCTGGACGCCGAGGAGACGCCCACCCTGGCCCGCGCGCTCAGTCGGCTGACGGAGGCCGCCGCGGGCCCCGGCGGCCCCGACGCGCTGGCCGCCAGGATCGGCACGGCCACCGTCGACCGGACGGGCGGCCCGCTCCCGGCCGCCGCCGGCCGGTCGGGTGTGCTGCCCCCGCTCGGCTTCCCGGCCCAGCCGCCCGCCACCGGCCGCGAGGTGCTGGTCGAACACGTGGCCGCCGCCGTCTGCTGCGCCACCGCCGACACCACCGGCGCGACCCCGGCCCTCGACTGGCTGGACGGCCCGGTCCTGCGCTCGGGCAGCACACGCCGCCCCACGGACCTCAAACGGCTCGGCGGCTGCGTGCACAGCCTGGTGGACGAGGCCGACCCGGAGCCGCTGCGCGCCTGGCTGACGGCCGCCGGGGTCCGCGAGGACAAGCCGGTGCGGCTGGTCTGAGCACGGCCGCGCCCGTTCTCGGCGGTTCCCGGCGAGGCAGGTCCGCTGGACCGCGCCGGCCCGTGCCGCCTCGCTCCTCGGGTGCGCCGCGGTCATCGGCCCGGTCGGCCGGGGGCGGGCGGCACGCCCCGCTCCGCCGCACCGCGCGACCCCGAGGCCCGTCCGCCGGGACGTGGCGGACAACCGGACCCGCCGCGCGAGCGGCGGCACCCGTCGAGCCGAGCACCGGTCCGTCCGACCCGCCGGCATCCGGGCCGGCGCCCACGCGCACCCGGCCGGCCTTCGCCCGACGCCTTCGCCCGACGCCGTCAGCCGACGCCTTCGCCCGACGCCGTCAGCCGACGCCGTCAGCCGACGCCGTCAGCCGACGGCGTCGGACCTCGGGGAGGAGCCGTCCCGCCCCGTCACGACAGCGTGCAATGCGTGTACCAGGGCCGCGACCGCCGCGGGCTCCTCGTCCAGCAGCAGATGTCCCGCTCCTTCGACGACC
>NZ_JBHWJL010000518.1:0-1940 GCF_042731495.1 Streptomyces sp. NPDC059853 | reverse complement strand
CCTGGGTGGCCTGCGCGGCGGCGTGCGCGACCTCGGGGGCGACGCCGTCCCGCCGACGACCACATCGACGCGGCGCCCGCGCTCGCGGAGCGCACCGGCGCCCCGGTCCTGCTGCACGCCGACGATCTGCCGCTGTGGCGGCAGACCCACCCGGACCGGGCGCCCGACGGCGAACTGACCGACGGTCAGACGCTCACGGTGGCGGGCACCGAACTCCAGGTGCTGCACACCCCGGGGCACGCGCCGGGGGCGGTCTGCCTGTTCGCCCCCGCGCTCCAGGCGGTCTTCAGCGGCGACACGCTGTTCGCGGGCGGGCCGGGCGCGACGGGCCGCTCCTTCAGCGACTTCGGCACCATCATCGCCTCGCTGCGCGACAAGCTGCTGACCCTGCCCGGCGCCACCACGGTCCACACCGGACACGGCCCGACCACCACCATCGCCGAGGAGGCCCCGCACCTCCCGGAGTGGATCGACCGCGGCTTCTGAACGCCCCGCCCGGGACCGCACCGCCGGCCCGGGCGCCCGCGGTCCCGGCCGGTCAGCCGGCCGGGGCCCCGGGCCGGTCCCGGTCCCCCTCCGGTGCCCGTTCGCGGTCCCGGTCCCGGTCGCGGTCCCGGTCCTTCCGGGCGGCGGGGCGGGTCCGGTGGGCGACGGCCACCATGGCCAGCGTGAGGGCCAGCAACCCCGCCCAGATGACCCAGCGTTCGGGCCACAGCGCGGGCGAGGTGCCCCCGTGGTCGTCCGGGTCGCGCCCGCCGTCCGCCCCGCTCACCAGCACGGCCAGCAGGCCGAGGACGGTGGCCACCACCGCGAACCGGCCGGCCAGCCGTACGGTCACCGGGAGCGGGTGACCGCGCAGCCGCAGCCGCTCCCGGGGGCGGGCCGGGGCCAGCAGCCGCAGCAGGATCAGCGCGGCGATCGGCATCTGGAGAGCCCACACCAGGGTGCGGAAGGTGCCGTCGTACCAGACGTTGGTGCCGTACAGCAGGGTGTGCCAGACGCTGAGGACGTACACCACGATGACGAAGCGGTGCAGCGCCACCCACATCCGGGAGCCGGTGCGGTGCCGCAGATAGAACGCCAGGCTCAGTGGGATGGCGAGGTAGAGGGCGAGCAGCCCGACCAGGATGGCGATCCGTCCGGTGCCGGTGGCGTACCCGCCGGGCACGAACACGTCCACGAACGCCGTCCACAGGCTGCGGCCGGTCCCCCAGCGGGTCAGGTTGTCCCGCATCTGATCGCCGAAGAAGAACGCGGCGTGCAGGAACATCAGCCCGATGGTGGTGAGGCTGGTGGTGCGGTGCCACTTCTCCAGCCGGGCCACCGGCAGCCACCGCCAGCGAGGGTACGGGCCCGAGCGCAGCAGCCCGAAGACCACCGTGATGTACGCCCACAGCAGCGCCGACCAGCCGAACGCCTGGCACATCCAGTACATCCAGTACTCGGCCGGGTCCTCCATGTGCGGCATCAGGGAGAGGGTGGCCGAGGTGCCGCTGGTGATCCGGGCGTACAGCAGCCAGTAGATGAGCCCGGTGGCCAGCAGCGCGAGCGAGGCGTCGGGTACCGCACCGCGCAGGTCGGCCCGCAGTCCGGCCCAGTCGAAGCGGCCGCGTTCGCGCGGGCCGCGGGGCGGGCGCGGGGCGGCCGATACCGATCCGGAGAGTTCCGGCATGTCCGGGACACCACTTTCCGTACGCCGAGGGCAGGAGGGGCACAGCTGCGATGCGCGCCGGGCCGGGGCGCCACCGGCGATGGACAGTAGCCGCGTTGGGGCGGGCCGGGAAGGCGCTGCACGGGAGTTGGCCGGTGCCGGACAGCCCGGGAACGAACTCCCCCCGGCACACGACCTCTCAAGGTGAGGGGCCGCGCGGCGGGCCGGCCCGGCGCGCGGCCGGGACCGGCCACGGGCTGTCTCTTTAACACATCACCGAGCCCACGAC
>NZ_JBHWJL010000517.1:0-1946 GCF_042731495.1 Streptomyces sp. NPDC059853 | reverse complement strand
CCCCGAGTTCGGCACCGGCGCGGTCAAGGTCACCCCGGCCCACGACCCCAACGACTTCGCCATCGGGCAGCGCCACGACCTGCCCTCGCTCTCCGTCATGGACGAGCGGGGCGTCATCACCGTCCACGGCCCGTTCGAAGGACTCGACCGGTTCGAGGCCCGGTCCGCGATCGTCGCGGCGCTGCGCGAACAGGGCCGGATCGTCGCGGAGAAGCGCCCCTATCTGCACTCCGTGGGCCACTGCTCGCGCTGCAAGACCACGGTCGAGCCCCGGCTGTCCATGCAGTGGTGGGTCAAGGTCGAGCCGCTGGCCAAGGCGGCCGGTGACGCCGTGCGCGACGGCCGGGTGGCGATCCACCCGCCGGAGATGGCCAAGCGTTACTTCGACTGGGTCGACAACATGCACGACTGGTGCATCTCGCGCCAGCTGTGGTGGGGTCACCGCATCCCCGTCTGGTACGGCCCGGACGGCGAGACCGTGTGCGTCGGCCCGGACGAGCAGCCACCGAGCGGCGAGGGCTGGACCCAGGACCAGGACGTCCTCGACACCTGGTTCTCCTCCGGCCTGTGGCCCTTCTCCACCCTCGGCTGGCCCGAGAAGACCAAGGACCTGGAGAAGTTCTATCCGACCGACGTCCTGCTGACCGGCCACGACATCATCTTCTTCTGGGTCGCCCGGATGATGATGTTCGGCCTGTACGCGATGGACGGCAAGGAGCCGTTCCACACCATCGCGCTCACCGGGCTCGTCCGCGACGAGCACGGCAAGAAGATGTCCAAGTCCAACCCCAACTCGGTCGACCCGCTGGACTGGATGGACGCGTACGGCGCCGACGCCGTCCGGTTCACCCTGGCCCGGGGCGCTAACCCCGGCGCGGACGTGCCGATCGGGGAGGACTGGGTCCAGGCCTCGCGGAACTTCGCCAACAAGATCTGGAACGCTACCCGCTTCGCCCTCATCAACGGGGCGACCGTGGAGGGCCCGCTGCCGGACGCCGCCGAACTGTCGGCGACCGACCGCTGGATCCTGTCCCGGCTGAACACCGTCGTCGCCGAGGCCGACGCCGCTTACGACGGCTACGAGTTCGCCAAGGCCAGCGACCTGCTGTTCCACTTCGCCTGGGACGAGGTCTTCGACTGGTACGTCGAACTGTCCAAGACGGTCTTCGCGGCCGGCGGGCGGCCCGCCGAGGTGTCCCAGCGCGTCCTGGGCGAAGTCCTGGACGTGACACTGAAACTGCTGCACCCGGTGATGCCCTTTGTCACCGAGGAGCTGTGGACGACGCTCACCGGCGGCGAGTCGCTGGTCATCACCACCTGGCCGCAGGACTCCGGCTACCGGGACGAGGCCGCCGAGGCCGAACTGGCCACCGTCCGCAAGCTGGTCACCGAGGTCCGCCGCTTCCGCGCCGACCAGGGGCTCCAGCCCGGCCAGCGGGTGCCCGCCACCCTGGACCTGTCGGGTACGGGCCTGGCCGCGCACGAGGAGGCCGTGCGGGCGCTGCTGCGCCTCACCCCGGCCGGGGACGGCTTCGCCGCCACCGCCTCGCTGCCGGTCGCGGGCGCGGTCGTGGCTCTCGACCTGTCGGGCGCCATCGACTTCGCGGCCGAGCGCAAGCGGCTCACGAAGGACCTGGGCCTGGCGGAGAAGGAGCTGAAGCAGGCCACGGCCAAGCTCGGCAACGAGGGCTTCCTGGCCAAGGCCCCGGCCGAGGTGGTGGAGAAGATCAAGGCCCGCAAGGCGACCGCCGAGGCCGACATCGCCCGCCTCACCACCCAGCTGGCGAACCTTCCCGGCTGAGCCCGGGGCGCCACACCACCCGCCCCAGCACCCGGTCCAGCGGTGGGGGTACCCCCGGACGAAGTCTGGGGGAGGGCTCCACGGCCCGCGAGTCGGTACTGGCCGCCGGGTTGTCGCCGAGCAGGACGGCGACACCCGGCGGCAC
>NZ_JBHWJL010000516.1:0-1954 GCF_042731495.1 Streptomyces sp. NPDC059853 | reverse complement strand
GATAGTGGTCGGACTGGCGGGTGGCCAGATACACCACGCTGGTGCCGTCCAGGCGCGCCAGGTGGATGGTCTCCGTCGTCTCGTCCGAGAGCCGGTCCAGGGTGGTGCGGGCCGCCGCCACCACCTCGTCGCCGTCGATGTACGAGGTGCCCACCAGCAGCGCCCGCACCCCGATGCCGTACCGGGTGCCGGTCGGGTCGGTCTCCACCCAGCCCAGCTCCACCAGCGTGCGCAGCAGCATGTACAGGCTGGACTTGGGGTAGCCGAGGGCCGACTGCACATCGGCCAGCGAGTGCATGCCCGGGCGTCCCGCGAAGAATTCCAGGAGTTCCACGGTCCGTACCGCGGATTTGACCGGGGATGCGCCCGTCTCACCGGCTGCCATCGACCTTGACCCCTTTGTTCGAACCGCTATAGAGTCTGTGAGCGTCTCATATTCACATACAGGGACGCTGTTCAGTATATCGAACGTTCGCCGCGGGAGGAACGACCGGTGTCAGCAGAACCAGTGTGGAGCGTGGACCCCCGGACCGGGAAGCGCCGCGAACAGGTCACCACCGAGGCCGGAGCGGCCGACGTCGACCGGGCCGTCCGCGCCGCCCACGCCACCTCCGGCGCGCTCGCCGACCGCGACACCCGGATCGCGCTGCTGCGCGCCGCGGCCGACGCCCTGGAGGCCGACCGCGACGCCATCATCGCCGCCGCCGACGCGGAGACCGCCCTCGGCCTGCCCCGGCTCACCGGCGAACTGGACCGCACCACCGGCCAGCTGCGCGCCTTCGCCGACGAGGTCGCGGACGGCGGCTACCTCGGCGTCATCATCGACCACGCCGACCCCGGCCTCACCCCGCCCCGGCCGGACCTGCGCCGCTACAAGATCCCGCTGGGCGTGGTCGCGGTCTACGCCGCCTCCAACTTCCCGCTCGCCTTCTCCGTCCCCGGCGGCGACACCGCCTCCGCGCTCGCCGCCGGCTGCCCGGTCGTCGTCAAGGCGCACCCCGACCACCCCGCCACCTCCGCCCTCACCGGCGCCGCGCTGCGCCGCGCCGCCGCCGGGGTGGGGCTGCCGGAGGACGTGATCTCCGTGGTGCACGGCTTCGAGGCCGGCATCGAGCTGATCAAGCACCCGCTGGTGAGCGCCGCCGGCTTCACCGGCTCGGTACGCGGCGGGCGCGCGCTGTTCGACGCCGCCGCCGCCCGGCCGGTGCCGATCCCCTTCCACGGCGAACTGGGCAGCCTCAACCCGGTGGTCGTCACCCGGGAGGCCGCCGCCGAGCGCGCCGAGGAGATCGGCGAGGGCCTCGCCGGCTCGGTCACCCTGGGAACCGGCCAGTTCTGCGTCAAGCCCGGCCTCGTCCTCGCCCCCGAGGGCGAGGAGGGCGACCGGCTGGTGGCCACCCTCGGCGAGAAGCTCGCGGGCAGCACCCCCGGCGTCCTGCTCGACACCCGCATGCGGGAGAACTTCGTCGCCGGTGTCGCGGCCCGCGCCGGACTGGCGGAGGTGACCACCGGCACCCCGGCCGGCCCCGGCGAGGAACTGACGGTCGTCCCCGGCTTCCTCACCGTGCCCGCCGCCCGGCTCGCCGAGGACGAGAGCGCCCACGAACTGCTGCTGGAGGAGTGCTTCGGCCCGCTCACCGTCGTCGCCCGCTACAGCGACGACGAGGAGGTCAGCCGGGTCCTCGGCCGGCTGCCCGGCAACCTCACCGCCACCGTCCAGCTCAGCGCCGCCGAGGCGGCGGGCGAGAGCGGCGACGCCGCGGCGCTGGTCGCCGAACTCACCCCGCTGGCCGGGCGCGTCCTGGTCAACGGCTGGCCCACCGGCGTCGCCGTCTCCCCGGCCCAGCACCACGGCGGGCCCTACCCGGCGACCACCTCCACCTCCACCTCGGTCGGCGCCACCGCCATCGAACGCTGGCTGCGTCCGGTGGTCTACCAGTCCACCCCCCAGGCC
>NZ_JBHWJL010000515.1:0-1956 GCF_042731495.1 Streptomyces sp. NPDC059853 | reverse complement strand
CAAGGAGGGACACCACCCCGCTCGGCCGCCCGCCTGCCGCTGAGGCCGGGGGACACCGGGCAGCCGCCAGGATCACTCGGTTGACGGCGCGTCAGGACATCGGCTGCGGCTTAGAACTTGGTTTAATAAAGGTGTTGGTCGGGAGGGCAACCCCGGCCGACACCGAGACCGATCGGCTCTCGGCTGACCTCCCTCATCAAGGAGCCTTCATGGCGACGATCACCGTCGCGCGTCACGAACTCAGCGTCTCCGCTCGCGAGACCGTCATCGAAGCGATGTGTCGCTTCGATCCCCGTCCGGCCGTTCGCTGGGGCGACCTGCTGTACTCCCTCGCCCGGCACGACCGTGCGGTGTACATCACCGCCCCGGACCGTGTCCTTCGCCCCCGTGAGGTGGCCCCGCACGCCGTTCCCCCGGCCGACGTGCTGGAAATGCCCTGGCGGGCCCAGCCCGACGAGGCGGTGTCGTGTCTCGCCCAGGCCGGGTATCTGTCGGGAGAATCCGCTCTGCTGCGCCGCGACGATGCGCACAACACCTACCTCGACACCGGCCGCTTCTTCGAGGCGGTGACCGTGCTGAAGCCGTTCATGGCGGTCACCGTCATGTACGGGAACGACGTCGTGGTCGCCGACGAGATCCAGATCCGGGCCGGGGCGTACATCACCGGGTCAACCGGCCTCGTCCGCCGGACCGTCCACCGCATCGGCTACACGAACGGGTACCCCGTGGACCCGCCCGGATTCGGTGTCTCGCGGGTGCGGGCCGAGTGCGGGACCTGCTGCGGGCGGTGGCGCGCCAAGGACGGGTCGTGGTGGTTCCGCCCGGAGCGGGCCCGCGACACCCCGTGGACCTACACCGACGCCCACGGCCATCGCGGGGGCACCATCGCCTGCCCGACGCCGCAGTGCGCCGGGCGCGTCGGCTTCCTCATCTTCTGACCCAGGGCCGGAGCGGCGCGGGGAGGGCAACCTCCGCGCCGCCCCCGGCAGCAACACCTTTTCCCTCAGCACAAGGAGCCAGCACGAACATGACCGCTACCCTGCGTCCGCTGGACGTCGTCCGGGCAACCGTGGCCGTCGTCGCCGTACGCGGCTATCAGCCGATCCGTTGCGCCGACGAGGCCCAGGTCCCCACGTCCTGGGAGGTCGCCAACTACCTCTCCGGAGCCGAACTGAGCTGCCCGGAGGATCGCGAGCGTATCGACGCGGCCGTCGCGGGCGCCGCAGACACCGCAGCCGCCGTTTGCGCGTGGTGCGTCGCCGGAGCGAGCAACGGTACGAGGTACCGGACGAAGCTCGCACGACTCGTGAAGTCCGGACGCGTCCAGCCTCGCGACATGAACGTCATGGCGTCCGCTGTCGCCGCCTGGCACAGCGAGAAGAGGCGGATGGAGATCGAGGCAGAGCAGGCCGTCGACGCCCGCCGGTCCCGACACCGGGGCCGGATCGGCGAGCGGCTCGTCCTCACGGCCGAGGTGGTCGCCGTCATCCCCTTGGCGCACCGGCACTACGGGACGGTCACCCGCCGCCCGGCCCTGGTGAAGTTCCGGGAGAAGAAGAGCGGCCACATCTTCATCTGGCAGGCGACGACCGAGCGCGTGCCGGAAAGCGGCACGACCGTGGAGGTCGCCGGAACCGTCAAGTCGCACACACGCTACCGGGGAGTCGCCCAGACCAAGCTGACCTACTGCCTCTGGTCCGCGACCGATCTCGGCCTCAGCTGACCAGGGGGAAGGACACCGACCATGCATGGAACCCACCCCGGCGACGTCCCGCCCGAGGACGACTGGAACGAACCGATGATCCCGCGGATTCTCATCCCCGGGCAGCGGCGGCCCAGCGAGCCCGGTAGTCAGCAACCGACCATCCCGCCGCAGCCCGGGCCCGAAGAGAGCTGACCGAGGAACCGAACAGAACGACAACGCGAGTGCGCCGTGGACCCAGCCCGGTCCACGGC
>NZ_JBHWJL010000514.1:0-1983 GCF_042731495.1 Streptomyces sp. NPDC059853 | reverse complement strand
AGGCCCACCTCCTCGCCCTCTTCCGCGCCGCCCGCCGCCACGGCTTCTTCGTCATCCTCTCCAGCTGGGAGTACCAGCAGAGCCCGTCCTTCGCCGGTGATCGCCGGTGGTACGACGCCCTCATGGCCATCGACCCCGACCACCGGGCCGAGGCCCTGGCCGACGCCCTCGCCGACCTGATCGACTTCCTCGCCGCGCACGACGGCCTCGACGACCGCGTGGCCTTCACCGAACTCCACAACGAGGTCCAGGCCGGACGGCTGACCGAGGGACTCACCGGCGCGGACCCGGTCGTCGCGCTCGGCCCCCGGCTTGCGCGCGGCATCGCCCGCTTCCGGCAGCGCCACCCGGACCGCCCCGTCACCGTCAACTACGCCGAGGTCCCGGTCGGGTCGCTGCGTGGCATCCCGCGCGACATCGACGTCGCCGTCTTCCACCCGTACGTCTACGGCGTCCTCGGCGAACTCCTCGACACCTTCGCCCTGCGCGCCCCGGACCGGCCCTTCCCCCAGGAGGCCGCCCGCCGTGACCTGCTGCGCGACGGGGCGCCCGACCTGGCCGACTGGGCCCCGCCCGCCGCCGACCGCTGGCGCCTGGACACCACCGTCGTCGGCCTGCGCGAGGTCTACGTCCACGACTGGTGCGACCCGCAGAAGTGGGACGCCTGGCTGTACGACCGCTACGCCGTCCACCGGCTCGCCATGGAACAGCGGCTGGTGACCTGGATCGACGCCGCCGCCGACTGGGCGGCCGAGCGCGGGGTGCCGCTCGTCTTCGGCGAGGGCTGGATCGGCTACACCCCGCTGCACGGCACCTTCGAGGAGGGCCCGGTCGGCGCCGCGTTCTGCCGCCGCGCCGTCGCCGAGAGCGCCCGGGTCGGCGCCCGCGGCTCCGTGGTCTGCTCCAATGCCGCCCCGCAGCACCCGATGTGGCAGGACATCACCCTCCAGCGGGAGTGCAACGCCGTCCTGCGCGGCTGACCGCGCCCCCGCGCCACGGGGCCGGGGCGTGTCGGCGCGGAGCCGGGGGCCGGTGACGGGATGATCTGATCATGTCTCGTGCGGGAGGCATCGGGTGACCTCCGACCATGTCACCGACCGTCGACGAGTGCGCCGGACCGCCCGCGGCCGTTCACACCGGCCGCGGCCCGGTCCGGCCCCATGGCCTGCCGGGTCGGCGGACGCCGGAGGCTCGCATGCCCCACCGTGACCCGCGGCACCCGGTCGCACCGCACCCCCGCCCCGCCGACCCCGCCGACACCCCCGCCCAGGCCGGCGGATGACCGGGGAGCGCACCGGCCCGCGCCCGCTGCGGCCCTGGCACTACGCCGCTGCCGCGTACACCTTCGCCGTCGGCATGGCCGGCACCACCTTGCCCACCCCGCTGTACGGCCTCTACCAGCGCGAGATCGGCTTCTCCTCCTTCACCGTGACGGTGATCTTCGCGACCTACGCGGTCGGGGTCATCGCCGTGCTCGTGCTGGCCGGTGACCTCTCCGATCTGCGCGGCCGGCGTCCCGTCCTCCTCCTCGCACTGCTGCTGTCCGCGGCGAGCGCCGGCTGTTTCCTCGCCGAGGACGGGCTGCCGTGGCTGCTGGCCGGCCGACTGCTGTCCGGGTTCTCGGCGGGCCTGCTCACCGGCACGGCCACCGTCGCCGTCATGGAACTCGCCCCGCCGGGCGCCGCGCAGCGGGCCGGCTTCGCGGCCACCGCCGCCAACATGGGCGGCCTCGGGTGCGGACCGCTGCTGGCCGGCGTCCTCGCCGAGTACGCCCCCGCGCCGCTGCGCACGCCCTACCTCGCGCACCTCGGACTGCTCGTCCTGGCCTTCGCCCTGACCCTGGCGCTGCCGGAGACCGCCCGCCCGCCCCGGCCGCTGCCCCGGCTGCGGGTGCGCCCGCCGGCCGTACCCCGCCGGGTCCGCGCGGTGTTCGTCCCGGCGGCGCTCGCCGGGTTCGCGGGTTTCTCGATGTTCGGCCTGTTC
>NZ_JBHWJL010000513.1:0-1992 GCF_042731495.1 Streptomyces sp. NPDC059853 | reverse complement strand
GGGGGGGGGTGCGGGGGTTGCGCCCCCCCGGCCCCGGGTGTGTGCGGCGGTGGTCCCACGGCGGCCGCCGGGACGCCGCGGCGCACCGGGTGGTGGCGCGGTGGTCGCCGGGGCGTCCTGTGGGGGTGGGGCGATGGTCGTGCTGGACGCGCGTAGCACCCCGCCGTGCGTGGCAGGATCACGACAACGCGCGTCCGTGCCGCGGACGTTCCCCTCCGGCGAGAGGCCCCCACATGTCCGATCCCGCCCCCACCGCCACCGCCCCGGCCCCGCTGCCCGCCCGCTCCGCGCGCTTCCGCCGGGTGCTGCTGCCGGGCGCCGTCGCCACCGCGCTCGCGGCGGTGCTGCTCGCGCCGCTGCCGCGGGCCACCGCCGCGGACGACGCCTACTACCAGGACGCGCAGGGCAAGACCGGCGCCCCGCTGAAGCAGGCCCTGCACGACATCATCAGCGAGGACACCACCCAGCTGACGTACTCCCAGGTGTGGGAGGCCCTCAAGGTCACCGACGCCGATCCCGCCCGGCCGGGGAACGTGGTGCTCCTCTACAGCGGCATCTCCCGCAGCGCCTCCAGCAACGGCGGCAACACCGGCCAGTGGAACCGCGAACACGTCTGGCCGCAGTCGCACGGCGACTTCGGCACCGCGCCGGGCCCCGGCACCGACCTGCACCATCTGCGGCCCGAGGACGTACAGGTCAACGGCGCGCGCGGGAACAAGGACTTCGACAAGGGCGGCAGCCCGGTCGCCAACGCCCCGGGCAACTACACCGACTCCGACTCCTGGGAGCCCCGGGACGCGGTCAAGGGCGATGTCGCCCGCATGGTGTTCTACATGGCGGTGCGCTACGAGGGCGGCGACGGCTTCGCCGACCTGGAGCTGAACGACACGGCGGGCAACGGCAGCGTGCCCTACCTCGGCCGGCTCTCCGTTCTCAAGGAGTGGCACGAGCAGGACCCGCCGGACGCGGCGGAGAAGCGGCGCAACGACGTGATCTTCGAGGACTACCAGAACAACCGCAACCCGTTCATCGACCACCCGGAGTGGGTCGAGGCCATCTGGTGAGCCGGCGGCGGGCCCGGTGCGCGGGCCGTCCGGTCCGGCCACCGGGCCCGCCGCTCCGGCCCGCGGCGTATCGTTCCGCCCCATGGGACTGCGCTTCGACACACGGCGGTCCGACTCACCGTGGGTCGACACCGTGTGGACCTGTACGAGCGGGCGGACCACGGCGATGACCTCCGTCGCCGGGGTGCGCTGGGGCCTGGTGTTCTGGGCCCGGGACGGCCGGGCGTACGCGGCCGTCACCGGCCCCGAGACCAGCACCGGCACGGCCCCGGTACCGGAGGGCGCGGCGTTCACCGGCATCGAGTTCGCCCTCGGCACCTCGCTGCGGGCCGTACCCACCCCGGCCCTGGTCGACGGCGGTGTGGAACTCCCCGACACCACACGCCGGATGTTCCGGCTGGACGGCACCCGCTGGGAGACACCGGGACCCGACGACGCCGAGGCGCTGGTCGCGCGGCTCGTCCGGGCCGGGGCCGTCGTCCGTGACCCGCTCGTGGCCGGGGTGCTGCGGGGCGAGCGGCCCGCCGTGTCGGACCGTACCGTCGAACGCCGCTTCCGGGCCGCGACCGGGCTGACGCGCGGCGCCGTCCGGCAGATCGAGCGGGCTCGCACGGCGGCCGAACTGCTGGCGGCCGGCGAGCGGGCCGCCGATGTCGTCGCGAAGCTCGGCTATTTCGACGAGCCGCACCTGGCCCGGGCGCTGCGCTCCTACGTCGGGCGCACGGCCCGGCAACTGCGCGAGGGGAGCGGCGGAGCGATCGCCCTCGACCTGGATCAGCGCCGGACGTCGTAGACCAGCTTCAGGATGCCGTTCGGGTAGCTCTGCGACTCCCGCAGCGTGAGCATCTGCTTGTCGCGGTCGGCCCGGCCGAACAGGCTCTTCCCGGCACCGAGGAGGACGGGGAAGAGCAGCAGGTTGTACTGGTCC
>NZ_JBHWJL010000512.1:0-2002 GCF_042731495.1 Streptomyces sp. NPDC059853 | reverse complement strand
CCTCTCCCTGGCCAAGGACCCGGAGCCGGAGCCCGGCCCCGGGCCCGGAGGCCGGCCCGGCACCGCACCGGCCCCGGACTCCCCGGACCCCACGGAGGCCCCCGGCATGGCGGTCTCCTCCTCCGCCGCCCGCTACGAGCCGGACGGTCCGGCGGGCCAGGGCCGGCCCGCCGGCCGCTTCTGGTCGGTGCGCCGGGGCCCAGCGGCCCTGGTCGCCCTCGTGCTGCTGGTGTGCGCGGCGGTCCTGCTCTACGACATCGCCTCGGTCCGCGCGGAACGGCCGGTCGGCGCCTGGCGCCGCTGGCTCGCCGGGGAACTGTCCACCCGCCCGCTGGACGACCCCTGGGTGATCACCGGCGCGGCCCTCGCCGTCGTCGCCGGGGTGTGGCTGATCACGCAGGCCCTCACCCCCGGACTGCGCGGCCTGCTGCCGATGCGCCGGGACAGCCCGCTGCTGCGCGCCGGTATCGAACGGCGGGCGGCGGGCGTCGTCCTGCACGACCGGGCGCTCCAGGTGCCCGGGGTACGGACGGTACGGGTCCGCGTCGGCAGGCGCCGGGTCCGGGTATGGGCACAGGCGCACTTCCGTGATCTGCACGAGGTGCGGGCCGATCTGGACGCGGTGCTGGAGGCGGGCATCGCCGGGCTCGGCCTGGCCACGGCCCCGGCGCTGACCGTCCAGGTCCGCCGGCCCAAGGGATGAGGGAGGCCGCATGCTGCGTGTCATCAACCGGATCCTGCTGGCCCTGACCGGGACGGCCCTGCTGCTGGCCGGGCTCGCCGTGCTGGCCGCGGCGGCCGACCTGCCGGCCCGCTGGGGCCTGACCCTGCCCTCGGGCTACACCTGGCGCGGCCCCGACAGTGTGCTGCTCGGCTCCGAGGGCCGGACCCGCTGGCACGGGACGGGCTGGTGGTGGCCGCTGGTCCTCGGCTTGCTCGCCCTGCTGGTGCTGCTGGCCCTGTGGTGGCTGCTGGCCCAGGTGCGGCGCCGCAGGCTGGCCGAGATCCTGGTGGACAGCGGCGACGGCGTGGGCGCACTGCTGCGCGGCCACGCGATGGAGGAAGTGGTGGCCGCCGAGGCCGAGTCCCTGCCGGGCGTGGAGCGGGCCACCGTCACCCTCACCGGCCGGCGCACGGAACCCGCCGCCCGCGTCGGGCTGGTCCTGCTGCCCCAGGCGGAACCGGCCCAGGTGGTCCGGCGCCTGGAAGCCGAGTCCCTGCACCACGCCCACCGCTCGGCGGGCCTGGAATCCCTCCCGGCGGAGGTACGGCTGCGGGCCTCGAAACACCCGCCGGAGCGGATCAGCTGACGACCTCGATCCGGCACCGCGCCCGGTCCGCCCTCAGCAACCGGGCGTCCGCGGTGACCAGCGGACAGTCGTACACCTCGGCGGCGGCGATGTAGGCGGCGTCGTACCCGCTGACATTGCCGCGCAGCTCCCACATCCGGGGCAGCAGGGCATCGGTGGGCACCACCGTGACCGCCATCCGGGGAATCCTGCTCAGCGCCTTGTGCGCCTGCTCGTCACTGAGCTTGCGGCCGAGCCACAGTCCGCGCAGTGCGCTGAACACCTCGGTCTTCCAATGCTCCGGGACGACCCAGCCCGGATCACGGGCAGCCGCCGCGCGGGCCGACTTCACCCGGGGGTCCGAGTCCGGCTGGGCGAACAGCAACGCGGCGACCGACGCGTCGAGAACGATCACGCGGCACCGTCCCGGCGGTCCGCTTCAGGACTGCCGAACACCTGGCCCCGTTCCGCACGGGCGTCGTCGAGAGCGGCCAGGACGTCTTCGACGGTCGGTCCGGGCTGCGGGGATTCGTCGTCGAGCTCTCTGATCAGGTCGAGATTTCTGCTGAAGGATGCCTCGCGCAGGACGAGAGCCAGCAGGAACGCCTGCAGGGACTGGCCGTTCTCGCGCGCGCGTGCGGCGAGCGTGTCCCGGACGTCCTCGGGGACATCGCGGATCTGAAGTGCCACCATGCATGCATAGTACATGCGCC
>NZ_JBHWJL010000511.1:0-2018 GCF_042731495.1 Streptomyces sp. NPDC059853 | reverse complement strand
CCTTGCCCGCCCAGCTGCCCGGCAGGGCCCGGCCCTCGCCGCTGGCCTCGCCCGTCTGCCGCAGCAGCGCCGCCGTCTCCTCCGGCCCCACCGGCTCCGACGGCATCCCCTGGGCGGCCAGCCGGGCCCGCAGCCGGGCGAGCGCGGCCACCACCGCGGCCCGCCCGCCGGCCGCGCCGCCGCCGCGCCGCCGCGCCGCCTCCGGCGCGTCCAGCGGCTCGTAGCGCAGCACCAGATGCGCCCGGACGGCCACAGGCCGTCCCCCGGAGGGCAGCTGCCGGTAGGCGACGGTGGGCTGGTAGCGGTAGTGGAAGTCCCACGGCGGCACCCCGAACTGCTCCACCAGCACCTGGGCGGCGGCCGGGCGCGCCGGGTCCCCGGTGAGCGCGTGCGCGACGAGGTCCACCGGCAGCGAGGGCACCGTCCCGCCGGGGAAGGCCAGCACGGCGGCGTACCCGCGGCCGTCCGCGAGCACGCCCACCGGCGGGCCGTTGCGGTCGGCGACCGCGGTGATGTCCAGGGCGGGGAGCAGCGTCCGGGCCAGGCCCAGCGTCCCGCGCCCGTACGGCGCCCCTGGGTGGCCGTGATCCCCTTCCCCGGCCGGGGCCGGGGGCCGGGTGTCCTGCCGCAGCCGGGCGGTGACCAGTTCGTCCGCCCACCGGCCGCGGCGCCGCAGCAGCGCCGCGGCCAGGACGGCGGCCCCGCCGCCGGCCAGCGCGCCGCCGGCGGTCCCGCCGACCGCGACCCCGGCCGCCGCCGCGCCGAGACCGGCTTCCAGGGCCACCCAGCGGGCCCTGCCGAATCCCCTGCTCATTCCTGGTCCCCCTGCTGTTCCACCACGGCGGCCAGCGGATCGAGCACGGGCCCGGCCGGCAGCAGTCCGACGAAACCGGCCGGCACGGTGGGCGCGGCGCCCGGCGCGTACCGCAGCCGTTCCACCGCCTCGGGCGAGGCGAACGGGTACGCCAGGCCGCCGTCGGTGACCAGGGTGTACGTGCCGCCCGCCCCGGCCGAGGTGGTGGCGCGCACCACCGCGCCGGAGCCGGCCGGCACCCAGATCTCGTCCAGCGCTCCGAGCCGCCCGTCCCCGGACCGCACCGGGGTGAGCCCGCCGGGCTCGGGGAGCGTGGCGGGCAGATGGACGGTGGCCTGCCACGGCGCGTCGCCCGGCCGGCCGCCGGGCGGGGTGCTGACGCACACCGGCTGGTTGCGGCCGGGGTCGGTGGCCACCGGACGGGCCTCGGGCCACGAGCGGTCGCCGGGGGCGGCCTCCGCCGAGCGGGGGGCCCGGGCGGCCTCGGTGGCGGAGACGGTGTGGTCGGTGGTGGCCTGCGCCCCGAGCAGGGTGTGCACCAGCTCCGGCAGCGAGACCAGGCCGTCCGGCCGGACCAGGAAGTACTGCGGGCTGCCGCCGCCGGGGGCAGTGTGCGCGAGGTCGCCGACGGCGGCCGGGAAGGGCAGGTCCGCTTCGGGCGCGTCGCCGGTGCCGCTGCCCGGATCGGGGAGGATGAGCGCGGGGCCCTCGGGCAGGGTCGCGAGGATCCGCAGCGGCAGCGGGACGGGGTCCCGGGTGAGGCTCAGCAGATCGCGGATGCCCTGGTCCAGGGCGTAGCGGCGGCCTTCGGTGAGGAGCCACAGGGCGCCGTCCTCGTCCTCGGCGAGCACCGTCGCGGGCTGCTCCGCGCCGGCGGCGGCTTCGGGGACGGAGACGTACAGGGCGGTTCTGGCCGGGTCGCCGCCGTTCTCGGCGGGGACGGCGCACAGCGTCCACGGACCGTCGACGAGCGCGTCGGCGGAGGGCAGCGCGTCGGGGGCGCCGGGGATGCCGACCGGGAGCCCGCGGAGGGCGGCGTCCAGGACGGTCTGGCGCACGGTGGTGACCTCGCCGCCGCCCGCCAGCAGCGCGGAGGCGAGGTTGAGCGCCGGGTGGACGGTGCCGTCGCTGACCACGTACCGGTCGCCGCTGCCGCCCGCGACGACGGCGCCGGTCGCGGGCAGTCCGGGGCCGCGGCCGGCGC
>NZ_JBHWJL010000510.1:0-2020 GCF_042731495.1 Streptomyces sp. NPDC059853 | reverse complement strand
GCGTGGGCCTACACCCACGTACCGCACCGGGTGCGGGGGGACGCCGCCGGGCAGGGGCTGACCGGCCGGTGGGACGAGCGGGAGCGGGAGGCCATGGCGGACCGGGTGGAGGAGCAGGTCGAGCGGTACGCGCCGGGCTTCCGCGCGCTGATCGCGGCCCGCCGCGTGCTGTGCCCGCCGGTGCTGGAGGCGGCCGACGCCAACCTGCACGGCGGGGCGGTGAACGGGGGCACCACCAGCCTGCACCAGCAGCTGGTGTTCCGGCCGGTGCCGGGCACCGGCCGGCCCGAGACCCCGGTGCGCGGGCTGTATCTGGCCTCCGCCTCCGCCCACCCCGGCGGCGGGGTGCACGGCGCCTGCGGCGCCAACGCCGCCCGCGCCGCGCTGCGCGCGCACGGTGCCTCCCCGGTGCTGACGGCGGCTCAGCGGGCCCTGTCCCGGCGCGGCGGCGGGCGGCGGCTGCCGCCGGACCGTACCTGACGGCACGGGCCGCCGCCCGCCGCGACCCGCACCGGCCCCCGGGGCAGCCCCGCTCCCGCGGACGTACGCCGGGTCAGCGCTCCGGTGGCACCGGCTCCAGCGGACGGCGCAGCGCCGAGCGTCCCGCGCGCCAGGCCGCCAGCGTCCACCGGGCCAGCCGTTCCTCCAGGTGGGTGGTGGCCCGGATGCCGAAGACCACATCGGCGGCCAGCTCCGGCTCGTCCTCCAGCAGTCCGCCCACCACCTCGTGCCGCACCACCTGTTCGTGGACGGCGTCGGCCTCGACGTGCTCGTCGTGGAACCGCACCGCATCCGGTCCGGCGCCCAGCCGGCGCAGGGCGGCCGCCATCCGCCGCGACCCCGGGGACGAGGTCACCTCCACGGTGGCGAAGTGGCCGACCAGCGCGCCGCGCAGCGCACGGTGCAGGCCGAGCAGCGACATCAGATTGACGGTCGCCAGCGCGGGCGCCGGTGCGGCGTCCAGATAGCGGCCGTAGGAGGAGTCGAGGCCGAGGTCCCGCATCAGCGCCGCGAACAGTTCGGCGTGCACCGCCTCGGCACGCCCCGCCCCGTACTCGTCGTACTCGACGGCGACCATCGCGGCCTTCGCCCGGCCGCGCAGCCGGGGCACCACCCACACATGCGGGTCGGCCTCCTTGAGGTGGTACGGGGAGCGCAGCACCGTGTACTCCCGCATCTGCCACCAGGTGCCCTCCCGTTGCAGGAAGTGGCTGATGCTGTTCCCGTCGTCCGTCACCGGTTCGAGCAGCAGACCGCCCAGCGCCCCGCCGACGTCGTCGCCCGGGGCCACCTCCCGCCGCAGCGCCGTCAGGAACCGGTCCTCGGCGGCGGCGCGCAGCCGCAGCAGCTCCGGGTCCCACTCGTGCCGGTCCGCCACGTCCGCGAAGCCCCGGTAGTGCAGTTCGTACAGCAGGTACAGGGCCAGCTGGAGGTCGTCGCCCCAGGGGTCGGCGCCGGACAGGTCCCCGGGGAGCGGGCGGCGCGCACCGCGCAGCGCGGCGATCACCGCCGCCGACAACCCGCCCCGCGCCCCGGGCAGCGCGGGAGCCGCGGGCGGTGCGGCGACCCGGACGGGCCGTGTGGTCATCGGGACTCCTCCGTTTCCCCGCTCTCCGTCCCGCGCCCGCGCTCCCGGCCCCGCTCCCCGGTACGGACCCGGCGGCGGTGGCTGGTGTCGCACCACGGGTAGTCACGGCTGCGGCGGCACACGCACAGAGCCACCTGGAACCGGTCGGAGGACCGCACGCTGCCGTCCGGCAGGACGACCTCGACCGGGCCCTCCACCAGGACGGGACCGCCCTCGTCGAGCCGCAGCCGGCAGGGCCGTCCGGAAGCACTCGGCACAGCTGATCACCCGTTTCCTTCCGCTGTCGTGGGGACCGCGGCCGCGAGGTCGGGACGCAGCGGGCAGGCCGGATCGCAGACCGCGTACGAGCCGTTGAGCGCGAACCACGCCTGCAGCCCCCGGGCCTGCGCCGCGTACCAGATCGTCTGGCGGGCGTGCAGCTCGGCGGTTGTG
>NZ_JBHWJL010000509.1:0-2096 GCF_042731495.1 Streptomyces sp. NPDC059853 | reverse complement strand
GACGCGCCGTCAGCGGCGCGCAACGCGCCCTGCTGGCCGGCGGCTTCCTCGTCAACCTCGGCACCTTCGCCGTCTACCCGTATCTGGCCGTGCTGCTGCGCGAACGGCTGGGCGCCACGATGGCCGAGGTGGGGCTGGTGCTGGGCGCGGCCACCCTGGTGCAGTTCGCCGGGGCGCCGTTCACGGCCGCCTTCGCCGAACGCGCCGGACTGAAACGGTCCCTGACCCTGGCCACCGGGCTGTACTGCGCCGGTGCGGTGACCTATCTGCACGGCGCCGGGCGCCCGGCGCTGACGGTGCTCGGCCTCTTCCTCAGCTGCGGTGCCGGTGCCCTGTACTCACCGGCCTTCCGCGGCTACCTGGTGCACGCGGCACCGCCCGGGCGGCGCCCCCGCCTGCTGTCGGCGGGCAACGCCGCCGGGAACCTCGGCATCGCGCTCGGCCCGGTGGCCGGGGCGCTGTTCCTGGCCGAGCCGGGCCGGCTGTTCGCGCTGACCACCGTGCTCTACGCCCTGCTGGCGGCCGGTCATCTGCTGCTGCGGCCGGAGCCCCGGTCCGCGGACGCGCCCCCGGTCGAGCCGTTCCGCCGGGTGCTGCGCGGCCTCGCGGGCCTGCCGTTCGCGGTCACCGTGCTCACCCACTATCTGTATCTGCAGTTCTACCAGTACCTGGCGGTCTTCTCCGAGGGCCGGCTGGCGCCCGCGGCGTTCGGCGCGGTCATGATGGGGTACGCGCTCGGCCTGGCGGTCCTCCAGCCGCTGCTGGCCGCCCGGATCGGCTCCCTGCGCTATCCGGCGGCGCTGGCGGTCGGCTTCTCCTGCACGGGAGCCGGCATGGCGGCGTTCGCGACCGGCCACCCGGCGGGCATCGGGGCCGGTGCCCTCGCGCTGAGCGCCGGTACCGCCGTGCTCTTCCTCAAGAACGACCTGGAGGCGCTGGCCCGTTCGCGCCGCTCGGCCACGGTGACCTTCGGCCAGCAGCGGCTGGCGGTCGGTCTCGGCTCCCTGCTGAGCGGGGTGATCGGCGGCCGGCTGTACGGGCTGCTGGAGGAGGCCGGGGCGCTGCCCGGCTTCTGGCTGCTGGTCGCGGCCCAGTGCTTCCTGCTGCCGCCGCTGCTCCTGCCGGCCGCCCGTCTGCCGCGCGGCGCGCGGGGCGGCTGAACGGGCCGGCGCACGGGGCGGCCGGGCCCGCCCGCCGCCCCGCCCGCCGGACGGGTCAGGACGCGTCCGGCGCCGGCTTCTCGTACACCGAGATGTGGCCGCCCTCGGCCGTGAACGGCTCGCGGCCCCAGCCGCCCCACCGGTACCGGCGCTCCAGTCCGGCCAGCCGGGCCATCAGGTCGAGTTCGGAGGGCCACGCGTACCGCATCGACGCGGGCGCCAGCCGGATCCCGTCGTTGCCGATGAGCACATGGTGCCCGTCGAACCGCTGCGCCACCGGATCGTGCCGGACGGCGGTGAGCCGGACCCGGTCGAGGTCCACCCGGTGCACCTCCAGGTTCTGGTTGCGCCGGTAGCGCCCCACGTCCGGCATCGGGCACTCCAGCACGAACCGGCCGCCGGGCAGCAGCCGCCGGGCGACATTGCCGAAGCACCGCACCTGCTCCTCCTGGGTCAGCAGGAAGAAGAACGTGGAGAACACGACGAACACCATGGCGAACCGGTCCGCACCGCCCGGGTCCACCTCCGCCATGTCGCCGATGGTGACGGGGATCCGCTCCCCGCCCGGCTTGGCCCGCATCCGCGCCACCATCGCCTCCGACGCGTCGATGCCGCGCAGGTCGATCCCGGTGGCGGCCAGCGGGATGGTCACCCGGCCGGTGCCCACCGCCAGTTCGAGGACCGGCCCGGCGGGGCCCTCCGCGATGAGGGCGGCCAGCGAGCGGACCGCTTCGGTGGGGTCGAGATCGGCGTGCCAAGCGTCGTAGACGTCGGCGTTCAGCTCGCCGTAGGTCTCCGGTCCGTGGTTCTGCATCACGCGTCCTCCGCGAACGTCGGTTGAGCGGCCATCCTGCGGTCCTGGCCGAGCACGGCGGCGCGGGGGAGGGGAACGGATGGAACGGGTCGGGCCGGGCCGCCAAGGCCCCTCCATCAGTC
>NZ_JBHWJL010000508.1:0-2133 GCF_042731495.1 Streptomyces sp. NPDC059853 | reverse complement strand
CAACCGGCGGGCCGGGGACGGGCTCACCCGGCCCCCGCGCCCCGGCCCGCCGCCGGGCGCCCGGTCCCCTCCCGGGCCCCGGCCGGCCCCAGCACCGCCGCCGACTCCGGCGGCAGCCGCAGGCCCGCCGCCGGGTCCGCCGGGGGTACTCGGAGGGTGTCCGCCAGCAGCGCCAGCGGGCGCGACGGCACCGGCACCGTCGCCGGACGGTCGGGGGAGAAGTTCACCGCCACCACCAGCGGGCCGTGGCACACCGTCAGCCAGCGCGCCTCCTCGTCGTACTCCACGGTCGCCGCCGCCAGCGGCAGCCCCGGCGGCAGCAGCGCCCGGCGGATCCCGATCAGCCGCCGGTACCACGCCGTGGCCTCCGCGTACTCCGCGTCCGCCGGATGCCGCAGACACGACCGCTCCCGGGTCGCCGGATCCTGCGGATCGGGGATGTCCTCCGCCGCCCAGCCGTGCGCCGCGAACTCCGCCCGCCGTCCCTGCCGCACCGCCTGGGCCAGCGCCGGATCCTGATGATCCGTGAAGAACTGCCACGGCGTACGCGCCCCCCACTCCTCGCCCATGAACAGCATCGGCGTCAGCGGCCCGCACAGCACCAGCGCCGCCCCCAGCGCCGCCCGGCCGGGACCGGCCAGCGCCGTCAGCCGGTCCCCCAGGGCCCGGTTGCCGATCTGGTCGTGCGTCTGCGCGTACCCCACCAGCCGGTGCGCCGGCGTCGCCGCCCGGTCCAGCGCCCGGCCGTGGCCCCGGCCCCGGAAGGCCGAGTAGCCGCCGTCGTGGAAGAAGCCGCCCGTCAGCGTCCTGGCCAGGGCCGCCATCGGCGCCCGCGCGAAGTCCGCGTAGTAGCCCCGGGTCTCACCGGTCAGCGCCACGTGCAGCGCGTGGTGGAAGTCGTCGTTCCACTGCGCGTGCAGCCCCAGACCGTTGTCCTCGGGCGCGGCGATCGTGCGCGGATCGTTCCGGTCCGACTCCGCGATGAGGAACAGCGGCCGGCCGGTGCGCTCCGCCAGCGCGTCCACCCGCTCCGACAGCTCCGCCAGGAACGGCCGGGCCCGGTCGTCCGCCAGCTCGTGCACGGCGTCCAGCCGCAGCCCGTCCAGCCGGAAGTCCCGCAGGAACGCCAGCGCGCTGCCCGCGAAGTACGCCCGCACCTCGTCCGAGCCCCGGCCGTCCAGATTCACCGCGGAACCCCACGGCGTGTGGTGCCGGTCGGTGAAGTACGGGCCGAACCGGGGCAGCACATTGCCCGAGGGCCCCAGATGGTTGTGCACCACGTCCAGCACCACGCCCAGACCGGCCCCGTGCGCAGCGTCCACCAGCCGCGCCAGCCCCTCCGGGCCGCCGTACGGCTCGTGCACCGCCCACGGCGCGACCCCGTCGTACCCCCAGCCGTGCCGCCCCGGGAACGGGCACACCGGCATCAGCTGCACATGGGTGATCCCCAGCTCCGCCAGCCGCCCCAGCCGGGCCGCCGCCGCGTCGAAGGTGCCCTCGGGGGTGAACGTCCCCGTGTGCAGCTCGTACAGCACCGCCCCCGCCAGCCCGCGCCCCGGCCACGGATGCCGCCACCGGAACGCCTCCGGGTCCGTCACGGCCGCCGGGCCCTCGGGCCCGTCCGGCAGCCGCCGGGCCCGCGGGTCGGGCAGCACCGGACCGTCCTCCTCGTCCAGCACATAGCCGTACCGCGTGCCGGGACCGGCCGCCGCCTCGGTACGCCACCAGCCGCCCGCGTCCTCGCGCAGCGGCCGCCGCGTACCGTCGAGCCACAGCCAGACCCGGCGGGCCCGGGGAGCCCACACCTCGAAGCGCATGGACACCATGCTCGGGCCCGCCCCGCCCTCACGCCAGGCAGTAGCGGTGCTGGACCACCGGATAGCCCGCACGGGCGAACGCCTTCGCCATCGGCACATTGCCGGTGTCGGTGGCGGCCGCGATCCGCTCGGCGCCTTCGGCGGCGAGCTGCCGGGTGCACTCCACCAGCAGGTCGTACGCGTAGCCGTGGCCGCGCTGCTCGGGCAGCACACCGATGAAACCGACCACCGGGCCGTTCGGGTTGCGGGCCGGGGCCTGGAACATTGCCGGTGTCGGTGGCGGCCGCGATCCGCTCGGCGCCTTCGGCGGCGAGCT
>NZ_JBHWJL010000507.1:0-2135 GCF_042731495.1 Streptomyces sp. NPDC059853 | reverse complement strand
CGACCAGGATGCGCGCGTCGGCGGCCGCGCCGCGGATGGCCTCCAGGTCGGCGGTCATCTCGGTGGGGTGGTGCGCGTACGAGTCGATGACCTGCACGCCCGCCGCCTCGCCCTTGAGCTGGAGGCGGCGGCCTACGCCGGTGTAGGAGCCGAGGGCCTCGGCGAGGCCGGCGGCCGGGACCCCGGCGGCGATACCGGCGGCGAGGGCCGCGACGGCGTTGTGGGCGTAGTGGCGGCCGGGGACGGACACGCCGAAGGAGAGTTCGGAGCCGTCGGCGAGGCGTACGGCGACGGTGCTGGTCAGGCCGTGCGGCCGCACGTCCAGGACGCGGATGTCCGAGCCCGCGGACTCCCCGTAGGTGACGATGCGCAGATCGAGGTCGTCCCGCTCGCGCAGCCGGGCGGTGAGGACGCGGGCGCCGTCCTGGTCGGCGTTGACGATCAGGGTGCCGCCGGGCCGCACGGCGGCGGTGAAGATCTCGAAGGACTCGTAGATCTCCTCCAGCGAGGCGTAGTTGGCGTGGTGGTCCAGCTCGACGTTGAGGATGACCGCGACCTCGGGGGTGTAGCGGTGGAAGCTGCGGTCGGACTCGTCGGCCTCGGCGACGAACAGCTCGCCCTTGCCGTGGTGGGCGTTGGAGCCGGGGCCGTCCAGGTCGCCGCCGATGGCGTACGAGGGGTGCAGGCCCATGGTGCCGAGGGCGACGGCGAGCATCGAGGTGGTGGTGGTCTTGCCGTGGGTGCCGGCCACGGCGATGGCGCGGCTGCCGGTCATCAGGGCGGCGAGCGCCTCGGAGCGGTGGACCACCGGGATGCCCTGGAGGCGGGCGGCGGCCAGCTCCGGGTTGTCGGCGCGGATGGCGCTGGAGATGACCACACAGCTGGTGCCGTCCGCGAGGTGGGCGGCGTCGTGCCCGATCCGTACGGTGGCACCCAGGTCGCGCAGCGCGGCGGCGGTGGCCGAGTCGCGGAAGTCGCTGCCGGCCACGAGGGCGCCGCGCTGGGTGAGGATCTTGGCGATGCCCGACATGCCCGCACCGCCGATGCCGATGAAGTGGGGCCGTTCCATGGCGGGCGGGATCGCCGGTGTCATGCGTGTGTCTCCCTCGTCCCTGGTCGGACCGGGTGCCCGGGGGCCGCCGGCCTGGTCTGCGCTGCCGGTCGATTGTCGCACCCCGGTACGCGGGGGCCGCACCGCGCGGGTCACTCCGCGTGGGCGAAGAGTTTGAGGACCGGCACATCGACCTTGTGCCGGGCGCGGGAGGCCCAGTCCCGGTGGAAGAACTCCTCCACCAGGTGCGGGGCGGTGAGCACGATGACCTCGTCGGCCGAGGTCTCGGCGACGACGGCGGTGAGCAGTTCCAGCGGGTGCTGGTCCACCAGCTGTCCCACCGCGTGGGCGCCGGTCTGCCGGAGCGCGGCGACGGAGTGGTCCAGGGCGCGCTGGGCGGGTTCGCGGGCGGCCTCGTCCTCGGATTCGCCGGCTTCCCGCCCGGCCTCGGCGAATTCCCCGAGGGCCACGTCGTCGAGGGCGCGCAGCAGCCGGTCCTGGTCGCCGCGCGGCTGCATGAGGACGATGAAGGACATCTCCTCGTCGCCGTGCAGGGTGGTGACGAGTTCGACGTCCGTGGGCACCAGCGGCTTTTCGATCATGAGGATGCTCGTGAACATGGTCAGCGCCCTTCTTCGCGGCCGGGCCCGGCCCGGTGCAGCAGAAACCATCCTTCCCCGTGGACACACGGGGTGTCGCGCCATCAGTCTGCCCACATCAGGATAAGCGGAACGTTCCATTCCGCCGATTGTCAGACCCTTTGATACCGCCCGAACAGAAAACCGGATTCCTCCAGCAGCGAGGTCAGCGCCAGCTCCCGCGGCACCCGCACCCCGGGGCCGCTCATCACCCGGCCGGCGGTGCCCACCACGTACCGCGGCGCCGTGGTCAGACACAGTTCGTCCAGCACGCCCGCCTCGGCGAAGGCCCCCAGCAGCCGGGGCCCGCCCTCGGTCAGCAGCCGGGTGTGCCCGCGCTCCACCAGTTCCGCCTTCACCCGCGCCGGGTCCACCTCGGCGCCCTCCCCCACCGTGATCACCTCGGCACCGGCCGCCCGGGCGGCCTCCAGCCCGTGCCGCAGGGC
>NZ_JBHWJL010000506.1:0-2157 GCF_042731495.1 Streptomyces sp. NPDC059853 | reverse complement strand
AGGAGAAGGTGATGGCGTTCTCCAGCAGCTCGGCCAGCAGATGCACCAGGTCGGTGACGACGGCGCCGTGGATGTCGTTGTCGGGGACGCCGGACATGTCGATCCTGGCGTACGACTCGACCTCGGAGGCCGCCGCCCGCAGCACGTCCACCAGCGGCACCGGCTCGGTCAGCCGGCGGCCCGGCTCCTCCCCCGCCAGCACCAGCAGGTTCTCGCCGTTGCGGCGCATCCGGGTGGCCAGGTGGTCGAGCTTGAAGAGGTGCTCCAGCTGCTCGGGGTCCGCCTCCCGGGCCTCCAGCTCGCCGATCAGGCCCAGCTGGCGCTCGATGAGCCCCTGGTTGCGGGTGGAGAGGTTGGTGAAGATGGCGTTCACGTTGCCGCGCAGCAGGGCCTGCTCGGCGGCCAGCCGGACGGCCTCGCGGTGCACGTGGTCGAAGGCCCGTGACACCTCGCCGATCTCGTCCCGGCTGGTGATGGGTATCGGCTCCACCCGGGTGTCCACGGCGCCCGGCTGGGTGCGCGACAACTGCTCGACCAGGGCGGGCAGCCGCTCCTCGGCGACGCCCAGGGCGGCGGTGCGCAGCTGGGTCATGGAACGGCTCATGGAGCGGGCCATCAGCATGGCGATGGCGAAGGCGAGCAGCAGCGCGGCCACCACGACGCCCGCGCTGATGACCATGTCGCGGCGCGCGGTGGCGGCGATGTCGCGTGCCTCACCGACCGCCGTGTCCACCAGTTCGCGCTCGATGGTGTGGTACGCGTCGAACCGGTCGGTGGCGGCGGCGTACCAGTTCTGCGGGGTCACCTCGTCGGCGTCCGGTCCGGACCCGCCGGCCCCGGCGGCGATCAGCGTCCCCATGGCGTCCATCTCGGAGCTGCCGGGCTCGCCGCCGGCCTGGGCCAGTACCTCGGCCAGCCGGTCGGCGTCGGCCTCGGCGCCGCCGGCGACGAACTCGTTGCGGGCGATGTTCTCCAGGTAGCGGTAGGAGCTGAAGGCGGTGAGCTGGCGCTGGGTCTGCTCGGCGCCGGGGCCGGGGGCGACCAGCAGATGGGTGCCGATGACGCGTTGCAGCGAGGCCGCCGACTTGGCGAGCGAGACGGCGTAGACGGTGCGGCCGTAGGAGGTGATGTTGCCGGTGCCCAGGCCCAGTTCGTTGGCGAAGGACATCAGGGGGTGCTGGACGGCGATGTACCCCTCCTCCGTCTCCACACCGGGCAGGTCCTCGCCGAACGCCGCGGAGCGCAGGGCCGCCAGGCCCGGCTCGGTGCTCTCCACCAGGGCGAGCCGGCGCTGGACGCCCTCGGTGTGCGGGGCGTCCTCCACCCGGGCCCAGAACTCGGCCGCCGCCTCGTCGGTGAGCGCGCGCGCCCGTTCGATGACCGGGTCGTCGGGACGGCCCTCCAGGAGGGGGCGCGCGGTGATGTCGCGCTCGTCGATCACGGCGTGGGCGTACGCACCGGCGGCGCGCACCAGTTCGGCCGTGCGCTCGGCGGCGTCCGCCTCCTGCCAGGTGTCGTAGGCGTCGTACACCCGCAGGCCCCCGAAGATGAGGGCGAGCAGCGCCGGGATGAGCAGGATGGCGTTCAGCCGGGTGGCCACCCGCCAGTTGCGGGGCGCGAAGCGGCTGCCGTGCGCCGCGGGCGCCGGGTCCCGGTCGTCGTCCCGGGAGACCGTGGGATGCGGTGTCCCGCCCGCCTGCGGCGGGGTGAAGTTCCCGCGCCCGGATGCGCCCGGGCGCTCCGGCGGCTGCGGGAACGGGGGCGTCGCCTTGCTGCGCCTCACTGGCCTCTCACCTCTCGGCATCGGCTCACCGTCCGGATGGCCGCCACGTCTGCGGAGTTGCTGTGGATTCCAGCACGACGAGGGGGGAGTTTCCAATCCCCGCGGACCGATGGATCCGGACAACCAGCGGGAAGGACATTCGGGTCAGGAGAGGGCAAGCGGCGGCATAGGCGCACGAAGTGCGGGCACCGCGCGCAGCGGTCCGGTCGCCGCCGGTGCAGAAGACGTGCAGAAGGTGTGTGCGGACATGATCGACATGGGGGGAGAGCGTGGCCAACGCCACAGTCCCCCCTGGGCGATCCGGGCGGCTGGATCAGCCCAGGCGGGCCATGAGGGCGTGCTCGACGAGGGTGATCAGCGCCGCCTTCGCCTCC
>NZ_JBHWJL010000505.1:0-2169 GCF_042731495.1 Streptomyces sp. NPDC059853 | reverse complement strand
GCATGAACCGCAGCCGGACGCTTCTCCCAAGGAGGGCCGCATGACTGTACGGCGAGTGATGGGGATCGAAACGGAGTACGGCGTCTCCGTCCCCGGACACCCGAACGCCAACGCCATGCTCACCTCCTCCCAGGTCGTGAACGCCTACGCGGCGGCCATGCACCGGGCCCGGCGGGCACGCTGGGACTTCGAGGAGGAGAATCCGCTGCGCGACGCCCGCGGATTCGATCTGGCGCGCGACAACGCCGACGCCAGCCAGCTCACGGACGAGGACATCGGTCTCGCCAACGTCATCCTCACCAATGGCGCCCGGCTCTACGTGGACCACGCCCATCCGGAGTACAGCGCCCCCGAGACCACCAGCCCGCTGGACGCCCTGCTGTGGGACAAGGCCGGCGAGCGCATCATGGCCGAGGCGGCCCGGCGCGCCGCCGAGGTGCCCGGCTCCCAGCCCATCCAGCTCTACAAGAACAACACCGACAACAAGGGCGCCTCCTACGGCACCCACGAGAACTACCTGATGAAGCGGGAGACGCCGTTCTCCGACATCGTGCGCCATCTGACGCCGTTCTTCGTCTCCCGGCAGGTGGTCTGCGGCGCCGGGCGGGTCGGCATCGGGCAGGACGGCAGCGAGCACGGCTTCCAGCTCAGCCAGCGCGCCGACTACTTCGAGGTCGAGGTGGGGCTGGAGACCACCCTCAAACGGCCCATCATCAACACCCGCGACGAGCCGCACGCCGACGCCGAGAAGTACCGCAGGCTGCATGTGATCATCGGCGACGCCAATCTCGCCGAGGTCTCCACCTATCTGAAGCTGGGCACCACGGCCCTGGTGCTCTCCATGATCGAGGACGGCTTCATCGCGGTCGATCTCGCCGTGGACCAGCCGGTCCGCACCCTGCACCGGGTCAGCCACGACCCCTCGCTGCGCCGGCTGATCACGCTGCGCAGCGGACGCAAGCTCACCGCCGTACAGCTCCAGATGGAGTACTACGAGCTGGCCCGCAAGTACGTGGAGGAGCGCTGGGGCGCGGACGCCGACCCGCAGACCACGGATGTGCTCAGCCGCTGGGAGGAGGTCCTCGGCAAGCTGGAGACCGATCCGATGAGCCTGGCCAATCAGCTGGACTGGGTGGCCAAGCGGGAGCTGATGGAGGGCTACCGGCGCCGGGACAGCCTGGGCTGGGACGCCGCCCGGCTGCATCTGGTGGATCTCCAGTACGCGGACGTCCGGCCCGACAAGGGGCTGTACAACCGGCTGGCGGCCCGCGGCCGGATCACCCGGCTGCTGGACGAGGAGGACGTGCTGCGGGCCCAGGGCAGCCCGCCCGAGGACACCCGCGCCTATTTCCGCGGCCGCTGTCTCGAACAATACGCCGACGACGTGGCGGCCGCTTCCTGGGATTCGGTGATCTTCGACGTCCCGGGCCGGGATTCTCTTCAGCGGGTGCCCACCATGGATCCTTTGCGGGGTACCCGGGAACACGTGAAGGACCTGCTGGACGCCAGCAGCAGCGCTCAGGACCTGCTCCGGGCGCTGGCCGGGGGCTGATTTCCTCCGGATACGGGAATCATGCGGAGGACCCCCGGACGTTGTAGCAATGAAGGAGCCGATGTCAGCACCGGCTAGTAGGGTCTGATCTTGTTACGTCGAAGCTGAGCAGGGGTGAGGGAGATGGCGACCAAAGACACCGGCGGCGGCCAGCAGAAGGCGTCGCGTACCAGCGAGGAAACCGAGGAAACGACCGCGGAGGTCTCCGAGGAGCTCAAGGAGCGCCAGGAGGAACTGACCGACGACGTGGACTCCGTTCTGGACGAGATCGACGAGGTCCTGGAATCCAACGCCGAGGACTTCGTCCGCTCCTTCGTGCAGAAGGGCGGCCAGTAATCCACGCCTCGGGTGGCGCGCGGCAGGCACGGCTGTTCGCGCGTCACCCGATGTGGATCTTGACCAGGTGCCGGGTAGGGTCCCTGGCGTACTCCTGGCCGGCGCCGTGCGCCGCCGGATCATTTCCATGACCTGGAAGGACTTCTGTGGTAGGCAACTCCCATGACCAGGGGCGACTTCCGGCAGCCTTCCTGAGGCCCGGGTCCTCCTCCTTCTTCGACTTCCTCTCCGAGATCGCGCCGGAGCGGCTCCCCGGCAACCGGATGCTGCCGCCCGTGGAG
>NZ_JBHWJL010000504.1:0-2172 GCF_042731495.1 Streptomyces sp. NPDC059853 | reverse complement strand
GTTCCGCGCGGGACCCCTGCGGGGCTGCCGGTCCGGGTGGGCGCCACGCCCGGGCCCCGCGCGGAACCGACCGGACGGGACGGCCGGGGGCGCGCCCCGGCGCCGATCGCGCGGCGGTCCGGGCCATACGGCCGGGTCGCCGCCCCCACCGAACGACCAGCCGGACCGGCGCCGGGGGACGTGGGCCCGGCCCGTCCCGGAGGCCCGGTCACCGCGGCACACGACAGCCCGGCCGCGAGGGGCGACGACGGGCCGGGTCGTACGACTGGCCCCGAGGGCTCACCGGTGACGGGCGATCCGGGCGGACGGGCCGCCCCGGTGGGCGGGGCGCCGGCCGCCCACGGTCATCGTCCGCCCACGGACCGCACCGGTGGGCGGCTGCGCCGCTCCCCGGCCGCTCAGCCGGGCAGGGGGCCGGTCGCCACCGGGCGGGTGGGGTCCGTCGTCCATTCGCTCCACGAGCCCGCGTACAGCGCGGCCTCGATGCCCGTCGTCGCCAGGGCCAGCACCGTGTGGGCGCCCGAGACCCCCGAGCCGCAGTAGACGCCCACCGGCGTGCCCTCCGCCGCGCCCAGGGCCGTGAAGCGCTCCCGCAGCTCCTCCGGGGCCCGCAGCAGGCCCGCGGGCGTCACGTTCTCCGTGGTCGGCGCGGACACCGCGCCGGGGATGTGGCCGCCCACCGGGTCGATCGGCTCCACCTCGCCCCGGTACCGCTCCCCCGCCCGCGCGTCCAGCAGCAGCCCGTCCCGGGCCAGCTGGGCCGCGTCCGCCGCGTCCAGCAGCGGCATGCCACCGGGCCGGGGGACGAAGTCGCCCGGCTCCGGCGCGGGCACCTCGCGGGTCAGCTCGCCCTCCCAGGCGGCCAGCCCGCCGTCCAGCACCCGGACCCGCCGGTGTCCGGCCCAGCGCAGCAGCCACCAGGCGCGCGCCGCCGCCCAGCCCTGCCCGCCGTCGTACACCACCACCGGCCGGTCCTCCCGCACCCCGGCCCGGCGCATCGCCGCGCCGAACGCCTCCGGGTCCGGCAGCGGATGCCGCCCGCCGGGGCCGGCGGGGCCCGCCAGCTCCGTGTCCAGGTCCACGTAGACCGCCCCGGGCAGGTGCCCGGCCTCGTAGGCGGGCCGCCCCGGCGGGCCGCCGAGCTGCCAGCGGATGTCCAGCAGGACCGGTTCCGAGAGGTCGGCGGCGAGGCCGGCCGCCGTGATCAGCACACTCATCCCGCCATTCTCGCGCCGAAACAGGCATGGCGAGGCGCCGTAGCGGTAGGGACCTTGATCAGGGGACACTGGAGATGAGCGGCACCGGCGTATGCCGGACCGCATCGATGAGGGTCACAAGGAGACGAGCATGACCGTAGGAGCGGCTCCACCCAGACCGGGCACACCTTGCTGGGCGAGTCTGATGGTGCACGACCTGGCGGGAAGCCAGGAGTTCTACCGGAGCCTGTTCGGATGGGAGTTCGAGGAAGGGCCCGGGCAGCTGGGCCTGTATGTCCGCGCCCTGCACGAGGGGCGCCCCGTGGCCGGGGTCGGCGAGATCGCGGCCGACCTGCAGCGTCCCTCCGCGTGGCTGCCGTACATCGCCACCGCCAACGCCGACGCCACCACCGCCATGATCCGGGACTGCGGCGGCACCCTGGCGGTGGGCCCGCTGGACGCCCAGCAGGTGGGGCGGCTGGCCATCGCCGCGGATGTGTGCGGGGGCGCGTTCGGGGTCTGGGAGGGGCGTACGTACCATGGTGCGCCGTTCCACGAGACCCCGGGCGCCCCGGCCTGGACGGAGCTGATCACCCCGGAGACGTCGCTGGTCAGCAAGTTCTACTCGATGGTCTTCGGCTACGAGGCGGTGCCCACCCCGGCCTTGCCGGCCGGTACGGACCATCTCACGCTGCGGCTCGGCGGCCGTTCGGTGGCCGGGATCGCCGGAGTGGGCTCCGATCTGCCGCAGGACCGGGGGCCGCACTGGATGACGTACTTCTCGGTGCGCGACCTCGACCGGGACGCCGTCCGGGTCGGTGAGCTGGGCGGGCGGCTGCTGAAGGAGCCGCACGACACGCCGTTCGGCGTCGTGGCGGCGGTGGAGGATCCGGAGGGCGCGCCGTTCGCCCTGGTGGACCCGAGCCGGCGGCCGCCGGCCGAGAGCTAACCGGCGCCGCGGGCGCTGTCGACCTGG
>NZ_JBHWJL010000503.1:0-2190 GCF_042731495.1 Streptomyces sp. NPDC059853 | reverse complement strand
ATCCGGGGGCGGGGCCCCGGCCCCGGGGGTGGGTTGGGGCCCTCCCCCCCGCCCGCCCCCACACCCTGGTGGGTCTCCGGCCGCCGCGGGCCCGGACCCGCCCGGACGGGGCCGCGCACCGGCCCCGTCCGACACCGGGACGGAACGGGGTGATTGGACCGATTGCGACGGGGTACCCGCCACTGTCGAGTACCGCCCGGCCCCAGCGGCTTCACCCGTTCGGCCCACAGCACGGCGACGCCGCGGGGCGCGGGCCGGCGCCGGCACGCATGAGGAAGAGGAGCGGACGCATGGGTGAGAGGGTGGCGGATTTCCTGCTGCGGCGGCTGCGGGAATGGGACGTCGAGCACGTCTTCGGATATCCCGGGGACGGCATCAACGGGCTGCTCGCCGCCTGGGGGAGAGCTGCGGACAATCCGGAGTTCATCCAGGCGCGGCACGAGGAGATGGCGGCCTTCGAGGCCGTCGGCTACGCGAAGTACTCCGGCCGGCTGGGGGTGTGCGTGGCCACCTCGGGCCCCGGCGCCATTCATCTGCTGAACGGCCTCTACGACGCCAAGCTCGACCATGTGCCGGTGGTGGCCGTCATCGGCCAGACCAACCGGAGCGCGATGGGCGGCTCGTATCAGCAGGAGGTGGACCTGGCGAACCTCTTCAAGGACGTCGCCTCCGACTTCCTGGAGACCGTCACGGTCCCCGAGCAGTTGCCCAACGTCCTCGACCGGGCGATCCGCACCGCGTACGGCCGGCGCACGGTCACGGCGGTGATCGTCCCGGCCGACGTCCAGGAGCTGGAGTACGAGGCGCCGTCGCACGCGTTCAAGATGGTGCCCTCCTCGCTGGGTCTGGGCCGCTCCGCGCCGGTCCCGGCCCGGGAGGACCTGGAGCGGGCGGCGGAGATCCTCAACGCCGGGGAGCGGGTGGCCGTCCTGGTCGGCCAGGGCGCGGCGGGCGCCCGCGCCGAGGTGGAGCAGATCGCCGACGTGCTGTCGGCCGGGGTGGCCAAGGCGCTGCTGGGCAAGGACGTGCTCTCCGACGATCTGCCGTATGTGACCGGGGCGATCGGCCTGCTGGGCACCCGGCCGTCCTACGAGCTGATGCAGCAGTGCGACACGCTGCTGACCATCGGCTCCAGCTTCCCGTACAGCCAGTTCCTGCCGGACTTCGGGCAGGCGCGGGCGGTGCAGATCGAGATCGACCCGCACATGGCGGGCATGCGCTACCCGTACGAGGTCAATCTCATCGGGGACGCGGCGACCGCCCTGCGCGAGCTGCTGCCGATGCTGGAGCGCAAGAAGCACGGCAAGTGGCGCAAGGGCGTGGAGGCGAACGTCGCGCGCTGGTGGGAGGTGATGGACCGGCGGGCCGCCACCCAGGCCGATCCGGTCAACCCGGAGTATGTCGCCGGTGCGCTGTCCCCGCTGCTGCCGGACGATGTGATGGTCGCGGCGGACTCCGGCTCGGCCGCCAACTGGTACGCGCGCCATCTGCGGATGCGGCCGGGGATGCGCGGGTCCCTGTCCGGGACGCTGGCCACCATGGGGCCGGGCGTCCCGTACGTCATCGGCGCCAAGTTCGCCCACCCGGACCGGCCGGCGATCGCCCTCGTCGGTGACGGCGCGATGCAGATGAACGGGCTGGCGGAGATGATCACGGCGGCCCGCTACTGGCGCGGCTGGAGCGATCCGAGGCTGATCGTCGCGGTGTTCAACAACCAGGACCTCAACCAGGTCACCTGGGAGATGCGCGCCATGTCGGGCGCCCCGCAGTTCGAGCCCTCCCAGCATCTGCCGGACGTCCCCTACGCCGAGTTCGCCCGCTCCATCGGGCTGCTGGGCATCCGGGTCGACGAACCCGGCGGGGTCCAGCCCGCCTGGCAGCGGGCGCTGGCGGCGGACCGGCCCTGCGTCCTGGAGTTCGTCACCGACCCGGCCGTACCGCCGATCCCGCCGCACGCCACCTGGGAGCAGGCGGAGTCCACGGCCCGGGCACTGCTGCGCGGGGACAGCGACCGGAAGAACGTCGTGAAGAAGGGCATCAAGCAGAAGGTCCAGGAGTTCATCCCGGATCTGAAGGGGCTCAACCGGGGCTGAGCGCCCCCCTGCCGTGGCCGGCACCGGACGGTGCGCCCGGCCGGGGCCGCCCCCGGGCCCACCACCCCCGAAAGAAAACGGGGGAGAACAGTTCCCC
>NZ_JBHWJL010000502.1:0-2192 GCF_042731495.1 Streptomyces sp. NPDC059853 | reverse complement strand
GCCCCGCACTGCGCGCTGGTCAGCCGGGCCCGGAAGTTGGGGTCGCACACGACGGCGGCACCGGCGTCGGCCGCGATCCGGGCGGCGGCGGGGACCGGTCCCGTCGTACCCCTCCCGTAACAGGCACCTCCTCAGTACCGTTGGCCTCCGCAGCACGGCCCGTCACCCCCGGCGGGCCGCCGCAGCCGAAGTGCCGCGCCCCCGCGAGGAGTTCCATGAGCACAGCAGGCCCCGCCCTGCTCACCGCCCTGGCCGTGAGCATCGGGTTGATCATCGTCCTGTGCGGGCGGTTCCGTCTGCACCCCTTCCTCGCCATCGTCCTGGCCACCTACGCCTTCGGGTTCCTCGCGATGGGCATCGGCGCGGCGACCGGTGCGCGGGACCCGTTCGTCGACGACCTGGCCGGGACCGTGGCCGAGGGGTTCGGCTCGATCCTGATGAGCATCGGCCTGGTCATCCTCTTCGGGACGATCATCGGCAAGGTCCTGGAACGGACCGGCGCTGCCGTCACCCTCGCCGAGGGGGTCCTCAGGGTCATCGGCAAGCGCCACCCCGCCCTGGCCATGTCGCTCATGGGCTGGGTGGTCTCGGTCCCCGTCTTCTGCGACTCCGGGTACGTGGTGCTCTCCCCCCTCCAGCGCTCCATAGCCCGCCGGACGGGCAAGAACCCCGTCGTGCTCGGGACCGCGCTGGCCACCGGCCTGTACGCCTCCCACACCTTCGTCCCCCCGACCCCGGGCCCGATCGCCGCCGCCGGCAACGTCGGCATCGCCTCCGACGGGCTGGTCTGGGTCATCCTCTTCGGCATCCCGGTCTCCCTGGTCGCCGCCGTCGCCGGACTCGCCTGGGCGCTGCGCCGCACCACGGACCTGGAGAGCCATCTCCCGGACGCGCGCCAGACCTTCGAGGAGTACAAGGAGCAGTTCGAGCGGCTCCCCTCGACGGGCCGGGCGCTGGCCCCGATCCTGGCGCCGATCGTCCTGATGGCGACCGGCTCGGTCGCCGCGTTCCCCTCCGGGGACGGCACGCTCGTGGACGGCACGCTCGGCGCGTTCCTCACCGACATCGGCAACCCGGTGAACGCGCTGCTCATCGGCGTCCTCCTGGCGCTGGCCCTGCTGCCGCCGAGGCGCGACGCCAAGGCGCTGACCACCTGGGTCGCCGAGGGTCTGGTCGACGCGGCGCCGATCCTGGTCATCACGGGTGCGGGCGGCGCCTTCGGGGCGGTCATCAAGGGCACCCCGATCGCCGACTACATCGCCGATCTCATCGGGGACGGATCGGCGGTGAGCGGCGTGCCCGCGCTGCTGGTCCTCTTCGCGATCGCCGCGCTGCTCAAGACCGCGCAGGGCAGCAGCACCGCCGCGCTGATCATCACCTCCACGCTCGCCCAGCCGCTCCTGCCGGCCCTGGGACTGGACGGCACACTCGGCGCCATCCCGATGGGCCAGGTGATGGCGGTGCTGGCCATCGGCGCCGGGGCGATGGTGGTCAGCCATGTCAACGACTCGTACTTCTGGGTCGTCACCCAGTTCTCCGGCATGGACGTGAAGACCGCCTACCGCGCCCAGACCGCGGCCACCCTCGTCCAGGGGGTCACCGCACTGGGGGCCGTGGTGCTGCTCGGGCTGGTGGTCCTGTAGGAGGCGCCTTCCGGGTACGTCCCGCCCCCGGTGGTCGGACGGCCTAGTCGTAGCGGCGGACGGCGCCGGGGGTGAGGGCGGCGGCCACGGCGTCGGCCAGCGGGAGGATGTCGGGCGGGGCCAGCCGGGAGACGGTGAGCCGGATGCCGGGCGGGGAGGCCAGCCGGAACCGGGCGCCCGGGCTCACCGCCCAGCCGGCGGTGAGCAGCCGGGCGACGGCCCCGGTCTCGTCGGGGGCGGGCACCCACACGTTCATGCCGCTGCGGCCTCTGGCAGGCAGGCCGCGCTCGGTGAGGGCGGTGCGCAGGGCCTCGCGGCGGCTGCCGTAGGAGGCGGCGACGGCCGCCGGGTCCACCGCCCCGCTCTCCCAGAGCGCGGCGACGGTCTCCTGGAGCAGGTGGCTGACCCAGCCGGGGCCGAGCCGGTGCCGTCCGGCCACCCGGTCGATGGTGAGCGGGTCACCGGTGAGGACGGCGACCCGCAGGTCGGGGCCGTATCCCTTGGCGGCGGAGCGGAGGAACGCCCAGTGCCGGGTGACGCCGGTGAGGG
>NZ_JBHWJL010000501.1:0-2194 GCF_042731495.1 Streptomyces sp. NPDC059853 | reverse complement strand
CCGGAAGCACCGTTCCGGCCCCGCGGGCACCCCTGAAGCGTGCCCAGGAGTGATCGTCCTGGGTAACCGGAACGCTTCATTCCGTAAGTTTTCCGGCCTTTATGATGCACGATGGGGTCCGGTTGTTCGTTGACTCCGGTAGATGGTGCCCAAGGCACCTGCGCCGCCGACGACTTGAGAGGACCCCAGGGTCTGTGATCCCGCACCACGCTTCCGCCGCCACCGGCGCCCAGGAGGGGAACCGATGACCGAAGGATCTCGTGCCCCGCTCGCGGGGGTGGTGCCGCTGCCTGCCGACTTCCGGGCGTTCCACCAGCTGTACCGCCCGGCCTACGTCCGCTGGGCCGAACTGTTCCTCGGGGCCCGCGCCGAGGCCGAGGACGTGGTGGACGACCTCTTCGAGCGGCTGGCCGCCGACTGGAGCGAGATCCTGCGGCTGGACAGCCCCGCCCAGCACGCCTGGGCGATCCTGCGGGCCAGAACCCGCGAGGCCGCCCTCGCCCGCGGCCGGCGCCCGGTGCTCACCGACACCGCCGCCTTCGAGACGGAGGCCCTGCGGAACGCCGTGGATCCGGTCGGCGAGCTGGAGGAGAGCCTGTGCCTGTACCGGGCCATCCAGGAACTGCCCGAGCGGCAGCATGATGTGATCGTCCTGGTGTACTGCCTCGGGTACGGCGTCCAGGAGACGGCCGATGTCCTCGGCATCAGCGTGCCCGGCGTCCGCTCCACCGCCCGGTACGCCCGGCGGCGGCTGAAGGAGACGCTCGGGCTGGAGCGGGAAGGAGACAGCGGTGACCTCGCCCAGCTCGCCGATTGACCGGATGCTGGCCAAGGCCGCGGTGGCCGCCCGGCCGTACTCCGACGCCGAACTGGACGCCGCGGAACTGCGGCTCGCGGCCCGTGTCACCCACCGCGTGCTGTTCGGCGCCCTCCACTTCGACGACGAGGTGCGCTCGGTGCGCGGCGAGGCCCTGCCGCCCCGACGCACCCGGATCGACGCCGAGGCCGCCGGACATCTCGACATCCTGTGCCGCACCGTCATCGAAAGGGACGGCGCGCTCCAGCACATGTCGGCCTTTCTCGGCCGGCGCATTCCGCAGCCGGACGGTGCCCGTGTACTGGGCTGTGTGCTCCAGCTGGCCGGCCGCGAGGACAGCGCGCGTTTCTGGTGGCAGTTCGCCGCGGGCGCCGGGGACGGGGCGGCCGCCTATTGCCTTTATCTCCACCACCTCACCCTCGGCGAGGTCTGGGAGGCGCAGCTGTGGCGCGGCCAGGCCGCCGAGGCGAGCGACGAGCCTGTGGAGCAGGGCGATGGCGGTGACGGTGGTGAGGGCGGCGGTGTCACCACTGACCTGGTGCTGCGGGTGCTCGGCCTGCTGCGCGGCGACTGCCGCTATCTGACGGCCACCGCGAGCGCCGTGCTGCGCTACGTGCCGGAGGCCGTGCATTTTGTCGACGAGATCGAACTGCCGCTCCCGGCCATCGATTTCGCCCAGAGAATCGAAGAACTGACCACTTCCGCCTGAGATATTCAGCCGTACGAGGCGGCAGGAGACGTTTATCGCGAAGCCGTCATTCGTGCGAGCGAATGAGGCGGTGAAACGTGAATGCCCGGATCCGGGGTGGGCAATTCTGAGGGCGCGACGTCGTGCTCACTCACCACTTCGGTTCACTGGAGGAACATCCATGGCAAGCATCCGCACCGCTCGTGTCATCGCCGCCGCCGCCTCCGTCCCGCTGGCGGTCGGTCTCCTCGGGGGGACCGCTCACGCGCTGATCGGCGACGCCGAGGCTCAGGCGGGCATTGCCTCGGACGCCACGGCGCTCAGCGCCCTCGGCAGCGGTGTCCTCGGCGTCAACACCGGCAACAGCGGCACCATCCAGCAGGGGGCCACCGGGACCGGCGCCACCAACCAGAGCAACGCCGCCCAGGTGAAGGACGCCGCCTTCGTGGCCATCGACCAGGACACCACGAACTTCCAGGTCCTCTTCACCCCGCTGTGGTGAACCGTCGGGCCCACTGAGCCGTCCCCGGGCCACGGCCCGCCAGGGGTGCGGCATCGGAGGGTGACCGGGCAGGGGCAGACCGTGGGGCCGGCCCCCGGCGGGCCGGGGCGCCCGGCGTGGAGGCCGCCCCCCAGCAAAACGTGGGGTACGTCCTAAACCAGGAGCGGCGGCGCCAGCTTCGCCACAC
>NZ_JBHWJL010000500.1:0-2213 GCF_042731495.1 Streptomyces sp. NPDC059853 | reverse complement strand
ACTGCGTCGGCGTGCGGGTCGGTGAGTTCTCGGTGCAAGCCGGCTTCGATCAGCCGGCTGTGCAGGGCGTCGACGAGCAGCGGGTGCGGGCCGAGGCAGGCGGCGGTGCTGACGGTCAGGTCGTCCCGCACGGTCTCCAGGATGCCGGGGATGTCGTGTTTCATGTGGTAGCCGCGGCTGAAGAGCAGCGGCACCAGCACCGCCCGGCCGCCGCCGCACAGTCCGGCCAGGGTGTCGGCCAGCCGCGGCCGGTCGTTCTCCAGGAAGCCCGGCTCCACCCGCAGTCCCGGCCGCAGCGCGCGCACCAGGCGCAGCAGCGCGGCGGTGCTCCGCTCGGCCCGGGGGTCGGGAGAGCCGTGGGCGACGGCCACCAGAGGGGGAAGCGTGCGGGCGTTCATGCCGCCAGCCTGAGCCCCTGGCGTTGCCGTGATGTTGCGTGGGTGTCACCAATGCCGTGCCCGGGGTTCACCGGCGGCGGGGCGCGGGGGGTGAGCAGGGCGCGCCGGGGCCGTAACCCCGGGGCCGGGCGGGTGTAACACGGCCGCCGCAGGATGGCCGCCATGAGCCCCGCTATGACCGACATCACGGACACCCACTGCCCGTACTGCGCGCTCCAGTGCGCGATGGGGCTCGCCCGCACCGGCGACGGCGAAGACGGCACGACCGGGACCGGGGACGGCAGCGGGCTGCGGGTGGTGGAGCGCGGCGCGCTGTGCGGGAAGGGCGCGACCGCGACCGCCGTCCTGCGGCCCGGGGCCCGGCTCACCCACCCCCTGGTGCGCGGCGCGGACGGCGAGCTGGCCCCGGCCGGCTGGGACGAGGCGCTGGACCGGGTGGCGCGCGGCCTGTCGGGGGCGCGGCAGCGGTACGGGGCGGACGCGGTCGCCGTCTTCGGCGGCGGCGGGCTGACCAACGAGAAGGCGTACGCGCTGGGGAAGTTCGCCCGGCTGGTGCTCGGTACCTCGCAGATCGACTACAACGGCCGGTTCTGCATGTCCTCGGCGGCGGCGGCCGGGAACCGGGCGTTCGGGCTGGACCGGGGGCTGCCGTTCCCGCTGGAGGACATCCCGCGCACCGGCTGCGTCATCCTGGTCGGCGCGAACCCGGCCGAGACCATGCCGCCCGCGCTGCGGTACTTCACCGAACTGCGCGCGAACGGCGGCACGCTGATCGTCGTCGACCCGCGCCGTACCCGCACCGCCGAGCAGGCCGATCTGCATCTGGCGCCGCGTCCCGGCACCGATCTGGCGCTGGCGCTCGGCCTGCTGCACCTGGTGGTGGCGGGCGGCCGGGTGGACGAGGCGTTCGTGGCGGAGCGCACCAGCGGCTGGGAGCCGGCGCGGGCGGAGGCGATGGCGCACTGGCCGGAGCTGGTGGAGCGGATCACCGGGGTGCCGGTGCCCCGGCTGCGGGAGGCGGTGGAGCTGTTCTGCGCGCCGGACGCGGCGATGGTGCTCACCGCGCGCGGGCCCGAGCAGCAGGCGAAGGGCACGGACACGGTCGGGGCGTGGATCAATCTGTGCCTGGCGACGGGGCGGGCCGGGCGGCCGTACTCCGGCTACGGCTGTCTCACCGGGCAGGGCAACGGGCAGGGCGGGCGCGAGCACGGGCAGAAGGCCGACCAGCTGCCCGGCTACCGGATGCTCACCGATCCGGCGGCGCGCGCCCATGTGGCCGGGGTGTGGGGCGTGGACCCGGCGGTGCTGCCGGGTCCTGGCCGCAGCGCGTACGAGCTGCTGGACGCGCTCGGCGACCCCTCCCCCGCCGGGATCAGGGCGCTGCTGCTGATGGGCTCCAACCCGGTGGTGTCGGCGCCGCGCGCCGCGCACATCGAGGAACGGATGCGGTCGCTGGACTTCCTGGCGGTGTGTGACGTGGTGCTGTCCGAGAGCGCGCGGCTCGCGGATGTGGTGCTGCCGGTCACCCAGTGGGCGGAGGAGACCGGCACGATGACGAATCTGGAGGGCCGGGTGCGGTTGCGGCGGCGCGCGGTGGATCCGCCGCCGGGCTGCCGCAGCGATCTGGCGGTGCTGCGCGGCCTGGCGCGGCGACTGGGCTGGGCGGGCTGGGAGCGGGGGTTCCCGGAGGACCCGGCCGCGGTGTTCGCGGAGCTGCGGCGGGCCTCGGCCGGGGGCGTGGCGGACTACGCGGGCATCAGTTACGAGCGGATCGCGGCGGAGGGCGGGGTGTTCTGGCCCTGTCCGGCCGAGGAC
>NZ_JBHWJL010000499.1:0-2236 GCF_042731495.1 Streptomyces sp. NPDC059853 | reverse complement strand
GGGAGTTCGAGCGGGTCTTCGGCACCGCGGTCGCCTGGGTGCGGATGAACGCCCACATGATGGACATCCACACCGTCGCGGCCGGCTTCCTGGAGATCGCCGTCCTCAACATGGCCAACGCGGTGAAGAAGATCTCCGTCCAGCGCGGCCACGACGTCACCCGCTACGCCCTGGCCGGCTTCGCCGGCGCCGGCGGCCAGCACGCCTGCGCCGTCGCCGACGCGCTCGGCATCGACACCGTCGTCGCCCCGCCGCTGGCCGGGGTGCTCTCCGCGTACGGGATCGGCGTCGCCGACGCCACCGCGCTGCGCGAGCGCTCCGTCGAACGCGAACTGACCGCCGACGCGCTGCCCGCCGTGCGGGCGCTGTGCGCCGACCTCGCCGCCGCGGCCCGGCGCGAACTGATCTCCGACGGCGTGCCCGGGGACTCCGTCACCACCGTGTCCCGGCTCCATCTGCGCTACGCCGGCACCGACGCCGCCCTGCCCGTCCCGCTCGCCGCTCTGCCCGCCATGGCCGAGGAGTTCGCCGCCGCCCACCGGGCCCGCTACGGCTTCACCATGGACAAGCCGCTCGTCGCCGCCACCGCCGTCGCCGAGGCCGTCGGCGCCGCCGGACCCGCCGCCCCCGCCCGGCTGGCCCCCGCCCGCGCCGCCCACGAGCCCCCGCCCGCACCGGCGGACCGGGTCCGGATGTACGCCGCCGGGCGCTGGCACCCCGGCACCCCGCTGTACCGGCGGGCCGACCTGCGCTCCGGGGACACCGTCGACGGCCCGGCCCTGATCACCGAACCCGACGCCACCACCGTCGTGGACCCCGGCTGGCGGGCGCGGGCCGGGGAGCGCGGGCACCTCGTGCTGGAGCGGGTGACGGCCCGGCCCCGCACCGCCGCCGTCGGCACCCGGGTGGACCCGGTCCGGCTGGAGGTCTTCAACAATCTCTTCATGGCCGTCGCCGAACAGATGGGCGTGCGGCTGGAGAACACCGCCCACTCCGTCAACATCAAGGAGCGGCTGGACTTCTCCTGCGCCCTCTTCGACGCCGACGGCGACCTCATCGCCAACGCCCCGCACATCCCCGTCCACCTGGGCTCGATGGGGGAGTCCATCAAGGAGGTGCTGCGCCGCACCACCGGCACCCTGCGGCCCGGCGACGTGTACGCGATCAACGACCCGTACCACGGCGGCACCCACCTGCCCGATGTCACCGTCGTCACCCCGGTGTTCGACGACGACGGCCGCGAGCTGCTGTTCCTCGTCGCCTCCCGCGGCCACCACGCCGAGATCGGCGGCATCACCCCCGGCTCCATGCCCGCCTTCAGCCGCACCATCGACGAGGAGGGCGTGCTCTTCGACACCTGGCTGCTGGTCCGCGACGGCGTCCTGCGCGAGGCCGAGACCCGCGCCCTGCTCACCGGCGCCCGCTACCCCTCCCGCAGCCCGGACGCCAACCTCGCCGACCTGCGCGCCCAGATCGCCGCCAACGAGAAAGGCATCGCCGAACTGCGCGCCATGATCGACCACTTCGGCCTCGACGTGGTGCACGCCTACATGGGCCATGTGCAGGACAACGCCGAGGAGTCCGTGCGCCGCGTCATCGGAGCCCTGCACGACGGCTCCTACCGCTACGAGACCGACGCCGGGGCCGTCATCCAGGTCGCCGTCACCGTGGACCGGGCCACCCGCTCCGCCGTCCTCGACTTCGCGGGCACCTCACCCCAGCAGCCCGGCAACACCAACGCCCCCTCCGCGGTGGTGACGGCCGCGGTGCTCTACGTCTTCCGCACCCTGATCGCCGACGAGATCCCGCTCAACAGCGGCTGCCTCAAGCCCCTGGACATCCGCATCCCGCCCGGCTCCATGCTGGCCCCCGTCCACCCGGCCGCCACCGTGGCCGGCAACGTCGAGACCTCCCAGGCCGTCACCGGCGCCCTGTACGCCGCGCTCGGCGTCCAGGCCGAGGGCTCCGGCACCATGAACAACCTCACCTTCGGCAACGACCACGTCCAGTACTACGAGACCATCGCCAGCGGCTCGGGCGCGGGCGACGGCTTCCCCGGCACCGACGCCGTCCAGACCCACATGACCAACTCCCGCCTCACCGACCCCGAGGTCCTGGAGTGGCGCTACCCGGTGCGGGTCGAGGACTTCCGCATCCGCGAGCACAGCGGCGGCGCGGGCCGCTGGCCCGGCGGCAACGGCGTACGGCGCCGGCTCCGGTTCCTGGAGCCCATGAC
>NZ_JBHWJL010000498.1:0-2271 GCF_042731495.1 Streptomyces sp. NPDC059853 | reverse complement strand
GCGTCCGCCCGGTCGCGGCGAGCCGTCGCGGCCGGTCGCCGGTCAGCGCACGGTGGCGCCGGGGCTCGCGTCGAGGAGGGGGAGTTCGTCCCGGTGCGGCAGACCCTCCCAGTCGCCGGAGGTCGCGACGGCGAAAGCAGCCGTGCGGGTGGCGCGGTGCAGCCGTTCCTCGGGGGACAGGCCGTCGAGGAGCGCGGAGAGGTAGCCCGCGCAGAACGCGTCGCCCGCCCCCACGGTGTCCGTCACGGGCACCGGGTGAGCCGGGGCGTGAAGCGGGGGACGGCCGGTGAGGTGGAGGTCCGCGCCCTCGGCGCCGCGTTTGACGACCACCTCCCGTACCCCGTCCCGGAGCAGGAGCGCCGCCCGCTCCGCCTCGGAGGTGTCCTCCCCGCCGGCGACCAGCGGCAGTTCGTCGTCCGAGGCGATCACGATGTCGACCCAGGGCAGCAGCGGACGCAGGGCGGTGGCGGCCTGCTCGGCGCTCCACAGCCGGGTGCGGTGATTGACGTCGAGCGTCACGGTCCAGCCGTGCCCGGCGGCGTGTTCGGCCGCCGCCCGCACCGCGGCGAGCGGTCCGGCCCCCAGGGCGCAGGTGATGCCGGTGAGATGCAGGACGCGGGCGCCCGCGTCGAGGGCCGGCGCGATGTGTGCCGGGCTCAGCCGGGATCCGGCCGAGCCGCCGCGCCAGTAGTGCACGCGGGCCAGGTCGGCGACGCGTCGTTCGCGCAGCATGGCGCCGGTGGGCGCCTCGTGGTCCGTGGTGGCGTGGGCCAGGTCCACGCCTTCACCGCGCAGGGCGCGCAGCACCATCCGTCCGGGCTCGTCCGCGCCGACCCGGCCCGCCCAGCGCGCGCGGTGCCCGAGCCGTGCCAGGCCCACGGCCACAGTGGACTCGGCGCCCGCCACCGTGGGCCGGACCGGGTTGCCGACCGTGAGCGGACCCTCCAGTTGCAGCGAGAGCATCGTCTCGCCGAAGGTCAGTACCTCCACCGCCGGTGCGCTCATGCCTGGCCCTCCGCCCGGCACAGGGCGCGGAACGCCCGGGCCCGGTCCCGCAGTGCGGCCGGATCCCCGCCGTCGGCCGCGTCGCCGAGCAGGGGCGAGCCCACGCCGACGGCCACGGCCCCGGCCGCGAAGTACGCCGGGACCAGTTCGGCGTTCACCCCGCCCACGGGCACGAAGGGCACATCGGGCAGCGGGTCGCGCAGCGCCCGCAGATAGCCGGGTCCGCCCAGGGACGCGGGGAACAGCTTCACGGCGTGCGCGCCCGCCCGCAGTGCCGCCACCGCCTCGGTGGGTGTCAGGGCCCCGGCGAGCACCGGTACGTCCAGGGCGACGGCCTGTTCGAGGCCCTGGCCCAGCGCGGGCGTCACCATCCAGCGCGCCCCCGCGTCCCGGGCCCGCAGGGCGTCCTCCCGGGTGACGACCGTGCCCGCGCCGACGATCGCGCCCGGGCCCGTTTCCCGGATCGCCCGCCGGATGACCTCATCGGCCCGCGGCGTGGTGAGCGACACCTCGACGAGGCGCACCCCCTCGTCCGCCAGCGCCACGACGCTGCGCAGCGCCGCCTCCGGGTCCTTGCCGCGCACGATGGCGACCAGGCGGTCGTGGCGCAGTGTCTGCGCGAAGTCGCTGTGTTCCGGCATGTCCTGTGCTCCGTGGATCGGCTCGTCGGCGGGGGAGGGCGGGGAAGGCGAGGCGGCCGGGATCACCATTCGGCGAAGGAGCCGTCGGGGTGGCGCCATACCGGGTTGTGCCAGTCGGGGGCACTCGCGTCGGCACGGCGTACCGCCTGCTCGTCGACGTCGATGCCGAGGCCCGGGCCCAGCGGGCGCCTGAGGTGGCCCTCGTCGAACCGGAACACCTCCGGGTCGACGAGGTAGTCGAGGACTTCGGCCCCCTTGTTGTAGTGGATGCCGATGCTCTGTTCCTGGATGAGGAAGTTCGGTGTGCTGATGGCCACTTGGAGGCTCGCGGCCAGGGAGATCGGTCCCAGGGGGCAGTGCGGTGCCAGCAGCACGTCGAACGTCTCCGCGAGCGACGCGAGGCGCCGCACCTCGGAGATGCCGCCGGCGTGCGACAGGTCCGGCTGCAGGACGGCGATGCCCGCCCGCAGCGCGGGCAACGCCTCGGCGCGCGAGTAGATCCGCTCGCCGGTGGCGATCGGCACGGGCGATGCCGCGACCACCTCGCCGAGCAGATGCGTGTACTCGGGCAGGACGGGTTCCTCGACGAACAGCGGGTGCAGCGGGGCGAGGTGGGGGAGGACCC
>NZ_JBHWJL010000497.1:0-2279 GCF_042731495.1 Streptomyces sp. NPDC059853 | reverse complement strand
GGGTGAGCGCCTCCACGAACGGGGCGCGCAGTTCGGCGGGCAGCGAGTCCAGGACGTCGCGATGGGTGCGGTCCACGATCTCCTGGGAGCGGCGCACCAGCCGGCGGCCCTTGTCCGTCAGGGTGAGGATCTTGACCCGGCGGTCGCTGGGGCTGGGGGTGCGCTCGGCGAGTCCGTCCTTCTCCAGGCGGTCGGTGAGCACCACCATCGTGGTCTTGTCGAGGCCGATGGATTCGGCGATTTGCGTTTGCGTCAGTTCGCCGTGGCGTGCCTTGTAGAGGACGCAGTGGGCGCGGGGGGAGATCCCGAGGTCGGCCAGGTTCGCCGCCATCTCGGAGGACAGGGCGTGATTGCTCCAGGACAGCAGGAACATCAGGTCGACGTCGGGGGGTGTGATGGCCGGTGCCGTGTCGCTCATCCGTCCAGCGTAACCGGATCTGCCGCAACGAGAAAGTTCGGTAGCGAAACGATTGCGGAAGCGATCAACCTGCCCAGGCAACTGAAGAAGAAATAGTTCTGAAGTAGATGATGTGGATCGGGACTGTATGGTACGGTCCTGTCTGTTGCGGAGAAACCAGGAGGCGTTTCCCATGTCCGAGCCCGTCCCCACGACCGATCGCACGAGATGGGTCGCGTTCGCGGTGCTCTGCTCGATGCAGCTGATGATCGTCGTGGACATCAGCATCGTGACGGTGGCCCTGCGCTCCATCCAGGACGACCTGGGCATCGATCAGGCCCGGCTCGCCTGGGTCACCAACGCCTACACCCTCGGCTTCGGCGGCGTCCTGCTGCTCTCCGGACGGCTGGGCGATCTCGTCGGCCGCAAGCGGATGTTCCTCATCGGGCTGACCACCTTCACCGGCGCCTCGGCCTTCGCCGGGCTCGCCTGGAACCAGGAAGTGCTCATCGCGATGCGCTTCATCCAGGGCACCGGCGCCGGGATGGCCTTCGCCGTCGTGATGGGCATCATCGTGACGCTGTTCACCGACCCCCGCGAGCGCGGCATGGCCATGGGGGCCTCCGGCTTCGCCCAGGCCGCCGGGGCCTCGTTCGGCATCATCGCGGGCGGCGTCCTCTCCCACGGCATCAGCTGGCACTGGGTGTTCTACGTCAACGTCCCGATCGGCGTGGTCGCCCTCTACCTCGCGGCCAGGCTGGTCCCCGAGGACCGCGGCCCCGGCCTCGGCGCGGGTGCCGACGTCATCGGCGCCGCCCTGGTCACCTGCGCGCTGCTGCTGGGCGTCTACACCATCACCACCGTCCCCGACTACGGCTGGACCTCCGGCCACACGCTCGGCTTCGGCGGCACCGCCCTCGCCCTGCTCATCGGCTTCCTGATCCGCGAGGCCACCGCGGCCGTCCCGCTGGTGCGGCTCGGCGTCTTCCGCAACCGCAACCTCGCCGGCGGCAACCTCGTCCATCTGCTGTTCACCGCGAGCACCGTGCCGTTCAACATCCTCATCGCCCTCTACCTCCAGCAGGTCGTCGGCCACTCGGCGCTGTCCACCGCGTTCGCCTTCCTGCCGCTGGCCGTCGTCTCGGCCATCTGCTCCCTGGCGCTCTTCGCCCGGTTCAGCATGCGCCACGGGCCGCGCACCGTCCTCATCACCGGTCTGCTGCTGGTCGCGGGCGGCCTGGGGCTGGCCGCCCGGATGCCCGTCGACCCGGTGTACGTCGTGGACTTCCTGCCGGTGGCCCTGCTGGTCGGCATGGGCGGCGGTCTCGTGATGCCCGCCGTGATGATGATCAGCATGTCGGTGCGGTCGCCCGACGAGGTCGGACTGGCCTCCGGTGTCGCGGGCACCTCCGGGATGATCGGCGACACCCTCGGCATCGCCGCCCTGGCCGCCATCGCCACCGCCCACACCAACGCGCTCATCGCGGACGGCGGAGAACCGGTCAACGCCCTCAACGAAGGCTTCCAGCTGGCGTTCCTGATCGCCGCCGGTGTGATCGTGCTCGGCCTCGCCGTCGCGGTCCTCGTCCTGCGGCCCCAGCCCGCGCCGCCCGCCGGTCCCCCCGGACCGCCCCCCACCGGCGAGGAAGAGCACGCCGCCGCCGGCAACCGACCCGCAGCCCACCGCTGACGTCAAGGAGAGACCACATGACCGCCAAAGCCCAGCCCTCCCCGGCCACCCACGCCCCGGCGGCCAACCGCCCAGGTCCCTGGCAGCCGCGAGCGATCGGCGTGGCCGCCGCCGGGGTCGCCGCCGCCCTGATCTGGATCATCGCCAACGCCGCCGGTGCCGAGCTGAGCGTCGTCCAGGGCGACGCCGACC